>CBDUWJ010000304.1:0-3900 GCA_965370895.1 uncultured Anaerolineae bacterium
AAGGAACTTGCAGCCGCTGTCCTGTCACGACGCTATGCCACCTTTCGCAACCATGGCAATTACAACAACCAGCACGGGCTGCCGATTGCGCTGGGCAGGTTGAGCCCTGAGCACCAGGTGGCAGTGCTAGAGATGGCATGCGATGGGCTGGATCAGATCCGCGAACTGGCGGCACTGACCCGCCCCCTGGTCGGCGTTGTTACATCCGTCAACGAAACGCACCTGGCCTACCTGGGTTCGCTGGAGGCCATCGCCACTGAAATGGGCCGGCTTGTGGAGGCTTTGCCCTCCGCGGAGCAGGGTGGGTGGGCCATCCTCAACTACGACGACCCGCGGGTGCGGGCCATGGCATCTCGCACGCAGGCCCGTGTTGTTACCTACGGGCTGGATCCCAACGCCGACCTCATCGCGGGCGGGGTGGAGGCCAGTTCCCAGGGCCTGGCCTTCACCGTTTTTGTCAGGGACTTTTTTCCTGTGCCCGGATTGCGCCGCAGGCGCAAACTGAAGGTGAAACTGCCGCTGCTGGGCCAGCACAATGTCTACGCAGCCCTGGCAGCCATAGCGGTGGGGCTGGTTCTGGAAGTTCCGCTGGAGGGGGCATTGGAAGCCCTGGCAGAGGTTAGCCCCTTGCCAGGGCGGCTCAACCCGCTGGCCGGGATCGGTGGCTGTCTGATCCTGGACGACACCTTCAGCGCGAGCCTGGCCTCCACTCTCGCAGCGCTGGACACCCTGGCCCTGTACTCCGGTGGACGGCGCTATGCCGTTCTGGGTGACCTTCTGGATTTGGGGTCTCTTGAGGCCGAAGCCTATCGCCGTGTCGGCCAGCGTGCCGCCCAAGTGACCGAATATCTGGTGGCCCAGGGCGACATCGCGTCGCACCTTGCCCGGGAGGCCCAAGCCTCTGGCCTGCCCGAGGACCGGGTGCTCGTCACTCACACCGCAGAAGACACCGTGCGTGCGCTGTCTGCTCAGTTGCGCAACGGCGCTGGCCGCGGCGACACGGTCCTGGTCAAGGGTGCGGTGGAGTCGCGCATGGAGAAGGTAGTGGCCGGCCTACTGGCGGATCCCGCCCAGGCTTCCGAAAAGTTGGTCCGGCAGACGGCCGGCTGGCACAAGGTGCGCCTGCTACGTCCCGGCCGGCCCACCTGGCTGGAAGTGGACCTGGAGGCTATTGCCCACAACGTCCGCCGTGTAGTTGAGATGGTCGGCGCGGACGTGGCCGTTCTGGCCGTGCTCAAGGCCGATGGCTATGGCCATGGGATGATCCGCGTGGCCCGCACGGCTCTGAACAACGGGGCGCGCTACCTGGGGGTGGCCAGCATCAGTGAGGGCGTCATGCTGCGCCAGAGCAGCATCACCGCGCCGGCCCTGGTCTTGGGCTTTACGCCGGCCTGGCAGGCCCGAGAGCTGGCATTGAACAACCTGACCGCCACGGTGTTCAACCTCGACGTGGCCCGAGCCCTGAGCCGCGCAGCCCGTGAGATGAACAGCCAGGTGCGGGTCCACGTCAAGGTGGATACCGGTATGGGTCGCCTCGGGCTGTTGCCCGACGAGGTTTTGCCTTTTGTCCTGGACGTGCGGGAGCTTCCGTATCTGCTGCTGGAGGGCATCTTCACCCACTTTTCCGTGGCCGACAGCGACCCGGACTATACGAGGTTTCAGATCGGCCGTTTCCGGCTGGCATTGGAGGCGTTGGCCAGGGAGGGGATCGAGATCCCGTTGGTCCACGCTGCGAACTCGGCGGCTATCTTTACTCGGCCGGAGAGCCATTTTCGTTTGGTCCGGCTAGGCCTGGCCATGTACGGACTTCATCCCTCGCCAGCGGTCCAATGTCCTCCCGACTTTCGACCGGCGCTGGTCTTCAAGACCCAGGTGGCTCAGGTGAAAACACTGGCGCCGGGGAGCTTTGTCAGCTATGGCAACACCTATCAGACCACGGGAGAACAACGCATTGCCGTCATCCCGGTGGGCTATGCTGACGGGTTTCGACGGGCGCCGCGCCACTGGGGCGAGGTGTTGGTACGTGGCCAGCGGGCGCCGATCGTGGGACGGGTATGCATGGATCAGGCTATGGTTGATGTAACCGAGATCCCTGGTGTGCGCCAGGGCGACGAGGTGACCCTCATCGGCGAGCAGGGAGCTGAGCGGATTACCGCCGAGGATGTCGCCGAGCGGCTGGGCACCGTCAACTACGAAGTGGTGAGCGAGATTCTGGCCCGCGTGCCCCGGGTGGTGTAGGGCGTGGGGAGTTGGTAGATTGGCAAGTTCGCGATGCTCAGGTGGAGGAACTTACAGTTTCAGCCAGCGCACGGCTGCAGACGATCAACCACTTACCAGCCAGGACTGCACAAGGCCCCGCAGAACTGTGTCCCGGTCCAGCGTGGCCAACAGCCGGGGCCATTCCCGTGCAAACTTCAAGTACCGAGACGGAGCCTCGCGGGCTCGCCGCTCGGCCTGGGCCAAAATCCGCCCCGGTGAGCCGTAGCGAGCGACTGCCTCCGGCGTAGCCACACGCCGCAAAGCCTCCAGGGCCTGGGCGGCTACGTTCTCTCGAAGCAACAGGCCAGGATAGGGATCGAGATGCTGAGGCTCAACTGTCACCAGCCCCGGCAGCTCGCGGGCCGCAAGCAGTTTGCCCCGCTCGTACAGGAAACGCACCACGTCCTGGCCCAGCTTGGCGTAGGGCGACGCGCTGTAGGCGTCTGGTGGCAGGTGAGTGATGGTCAAGTGCTTATCGAACAAGAACTCGTGCCCCTGCATGCGGGCGTTGATCAGGTAGTCTATGTCCTCGCCACGGGTGATCCAGGGATCGAACGACACGCGCTCCCACAGCGACCGATGAAAGACCGTGTTGCCGCCAAAGACGACGGGGGTGGGCACCAGGCGGCCCGGGGCGGCCTGGATTGCCCTGGTGCCTTCGTTCATGATGGCGCTCTTGTCCAGGAAGGGGTTGCCTGTCGGCTCCCCTTCGGGCAGGAGTACCCCACCTGCCCGGTCGAGGTAGAAGCCGCCGACGCCCGGACGTTCCTCGCCGATGAACTCGGTGGCGAGGCGCAGATAGTCCGGCCCCACCACCTCGTCGTCGTCCAGCGCCACCACCACTTCGCCGCCCAGGAGGTGGGGGACGATGAGCTGGCAATTGCGCACCGAGGCATAGTCGCGCAAGGCTACCAGTGCCGGGTTCAAGCCCGCGGCTGCCACCCGTTCCTGCAGCAGTTGCAGGGCGGCGGCGGCGAACTGGGCGATGGGGAAATGCTGGCAGTAGGGGCGGATGAGCGCCTCAACGCGCTGCGCGGCCGCATCCTCCAGGTTGGGGTGAACGGCGGCGGTCAGCACTAGTACGCCGAAGGCCGGCCCTTCCAGCTTTGCCAGGCTGTCCAACAGGCGGGGCAGGGTACTCGGTCCGTCCACTGGGGTGGGGTGATCGTAGGCGGCCTCAACCGGTCCATCGGGCCGCCCGCTGCCCCAGGTCCAATAGGTTGGGATTACGATGATGATGTCTGACATTCTGCAAGTCCGTTCCCTTCGATGATCCGGGGCTTCGTAGCATCAGGGCTGCCGTGCTCATCCACCTTCCAGTATGACAACCTTTCCCTTCGTCGAGGACTCGTAGGCCGCCAGGGTGATGGCCAGCGCCGCGCGAGCATCCTCACCGCTGATCGCGGGCTCGCGGTCTTCCAGTATAGCCCTGACAAACTCCTCCATCAGGCTGTCCACATCCCGCCGCAACCAATATAACCTTTCGGCCCGGTCTGGCCCGTAGCACCAATAGTCGTGATAGGGACTGTCTACGAGGAAGACCTTCTCTGTCGTCAGGATCTCAAAGCGCACATCGAGCCAGGTGGGATAGGAATCAGGGTTGGCCCAGCCGGCGCTCAGCGCCCCCACCACGCCGTTCTC
>CBDUWJ010000305.1:0-3899 GCA_965370895.1 uncultured Anaerolineae bacterium
GAGTGACCTACTATGCCGTCGATCACAGCCCCAGCTACTTGTGGAATGCCGCGACGCATGAGATCAGCGCCGCGTTACTGCCCTACATTGGCACCGTTATGGGTGGAGAAGAAGCCTGGCAGAAAGACCTCACGATCCACAAAGCGATAGAGATCAGAAATGGAGTCATCTTGAACCCCAAGATTTTGGACTTTCAGAAGCGCGCTACCGAGTATCCACACCCTGTCCTGGACGAGTGATCTGGTCGCTAATTCTCATCTGCACTGTTGCTCCGCGGCGCCGATCCATCGCAGACCAGACCTGACAGGTTTTGAAAACCTGTCAGGTCTATACGCGTGGGAATACTACTTCTTACCTTCCTGGAAGGTGTTTCGATACACTTCTCACCGTGGCCGGGCCCTTTTTTACCCGTCCTCCTCGATCTCAAAGCTGGTGACGATCTCGGCCGTCTTGCCCAGCATGATGGCTGCCGAGCAGAACTTGGTGTTGGATAGCTCGATGGCCCGGCGGACGTCCTTCTCTTTCAGGCCCCGACCCTTGACCAGGTACTTGAGCTCGATCCGGGTGTAGACCTTGGGATGGTCCTCCGCCTGCTCAGACTCGACCTCGACCCGCAAGCCGGTCAAGGGCTTGCGCATGCGGTTCTTCAAGATGTGGATCACGTCCATAGCCGAGCAACCGGCCGTCCCCAGCAGCAACAGGCGCATGGGGGGCATACCACTATCGCCGCCAAAGCCTGGCGCGCCGTCAATGACCATGGCGTGACCCGCCGACTCGGCCACGAACTGCAGCCCATCCACCCAGGTGACCTTTGTGTCGCTCATACCAGCCTGCCAGGTGATGGTGCTGATGAGAGTGCTCTTGCGCCAGTCACTAGCCCACCGCCTCCAGTAGTTTGGCCAGCATCATGGGTTCGGGCACCGCGCCCTCCTGGTGCACCGATTCGTTGATCACCGTGCGCGGCACACCCTGGACGCCGTACTTGTTGGACAGGCCTGGGAACTCGATGGCCTCGACCATGTCGCCCCGGATCAGATCGTTCTCCATAGCGAATCTGTGCGCCAGCCGCACGGCCTGAGAGCAGTAGGGGCAGGTGGGAGTGATAAAGACCTGCAAGTGCACTGGCTCGGTGATGCCGGCCAGGGCCTCTTTGGTCTTGGGCTGGAGGCCCGATTCGCCCTTGGACACGTCTACGATGTCCTCGATGATGGTGCTAAACTCATAGCCAGAGGGGATGCCGTAGAACCGGATGCCATAGTCCCTGTCCTGCCCATCCTCTGACCGCAGGACGACGATGGCGGGGATCTTGTCCACTCCGTACAGATCGGCTGTGGCCTTGTCCTCGACGAAATCATAGACCTCGACCGCGATCTTGTCGGACAGTGCGGCAACCTCTTCGACGATCTGGCGTGTCTCGGTGCAGAACTGGCACTCAAAGGCCTGGGTAAACACGACCATCTTCACCGGATTGACCAGTTGGGTCTCAAACTCTTGCTGCAAATGCGTGGCGTCTTGCTCGGAAATCAATGGCATGTCAAACCTCCGTTGTGTATCTGGATTAGGCGGGACGGTACCGTCCCGTTGGGCGTATCCGGCCCGCTGGCCGGTACCGGCCCGTTGGGCGTTTCCTGCCCCATGTCACCGTTTAGATGCAAAACAGGCCCAAAGGTTTCATGGCCTTGAGAACGGATGGCCAGAACGTGACCGGATCTGGCTTGGGCTCCGTAACTAACATCGGATCAGCGACTGGCCCAATGGGAGAGTGTGAGGTGGGGCAAACAATGGGAGCAGCCCGCGCTATTCCTCGAGCTTGAGAACCTTGTACAGGCGGTCTTTTACGTCTGATGGCAACCCGGCAGGGCGCTGAGTTTGGTACAGGGTGATGGTTTTACGCACAGTGTCCACCATCACCTGGCAGTTGGGACATTCGGCCAGATGGGCCTCCAACTCGTCGCAAAGAGCAGCCTCCAGCTCACCGTCGACATAGCCGGAAAGCTGGCCCAGCAGTTCCTGACATTCGGCATGTTCATGTCCGGTTGACACCAGGTTCTTCCCTCTCTAGACCGCAGCCTGCAGCCCTTGTGCTCGCTCCACAAAATAGCCGGATAGTTGCTCACGAAGGCGCAGGCGCGCGCGGTGCAAGCGGTTCTTGACTGCCTGGACCGTGATGCCCAACACCTGTGCTGTTTCCGCACCCGATAGGCCCTGGATGTCACGCAGGATGAAAGTGGAGCGCAGCGTCTCCGGCAGCTCGGCGATGGCCCGATCCATCTCTTGGCGGGCCTCGGCGGTGAGCAGTTGATCGTCAGGCACCGCGGACCAATCCACGAGGTGTCGGGATTCGCGCTCGCCGGATGGGTCCCCCGCGTGCAAGGGCTGGTCGAGGGAGAAGGTGGTCATCTGTCCCCGCTTGCGCAGACGCATCAGGCTGGCATTGTAGGCAATGCGGTACAGCCAGGTGGAGAGCCTGGAACGTCCCTCGAAACGGCCAATGGCCTCAAAAGCGCTCAAAAAAGTCTCTTGCAGCACGTCCTCGGCCTCCTGCTGGTCACCCAACAGGTTGAGGGCCACGTTATAGACATCGGCCGAATTGACTTCCACCAGCCAACGAAAGGCCGCTGAATGGCCAGCCCGCAGGCCCTCCAGCAGGTCCGAATCGCTTGCATAGGCAGTGTCGGTCACCGCACTTGCTCCTTTAGATGCGACACGGGAAAAAAGGTTGCACCAGCCGCCTGGCGCCTTCCCCAAAAGGGAAGCCCTACCAAAAGAGTCTGCCCCGGTTGGCGGGACCCCTGCCTTGCTGAACGGGTGGCAGGCATCCTGGGTAGGAAGAGTGTAACAAAAAGAGGGAGACTTGTCAATCTCCCTCCGCTGAGACAGTTCGTCACTCGCCAGGGCGTAGCTGTCAGGCTACGGACTCTGCCTTTAGGTACTCCTCCACGAGGGGTAGAACCTGATAGTACTGTGCCGAGCCTGCCAGCCTCAATTGGCCGTTTATGGTCACCAGAGGATAGGGCAGGCTCTGATCTTTGGCCACAGCTATCAAGTCAGAGAAACGATCCTGCATCTCTGCATCGGCCAGGTCGACGTACTCCACCTGAACGTCCGGCCCATGCTGCAGTTGTAGATAAAAGTCAGTTACGCGCGTGGTCTCCACCAAAGACCGGATCGGTCCTCAGCCACTGGGGGCGCAGCTCTCAAGCAGTTGGTTGCCAAGAACCATCACCTGGACCCGGGCTGTCGTGTCGTCGTCCATTGTCTCCTCCTTGTATGCCTCTAGTCCCATCGACGCTTGTGAACCATTGCGCAGGCGTGATGGACCACCTGGATGTCCTGATCGTGGCAGTAGGTGATGGCCAACTCCGATTCGGCGCCCGGTTGCATCCAGACCCGGGTGAGACCCAGCTCATGAGCTTCCACAACCACCTGCTCGGTGACGGGAGGGGGTACCACGAGATCTATCACCTCAGGCAACTCGGGCAGATGGGCCAACGAAGGATAGACATCGGCTCCCTCCAACTCGCCGCCGCTGGGATTCACCGGGTACACGACATAGCCCGCGTCGCGCAGGGAGCGGTAGACACGGTTGCCGAATTTGCTCCGGTCCTGGCTGGCGCCTACTACTGCCCATACCCGGCGGTTGATGAAATCGGAGATCAGTCGCTGTCTCTCAGTTCCTTCCAAGCTTGCTCCTACGCCTCTTCTGGGACCGAATACCCCCAGGGGGTACTCTGCTGCCATTATAGCATGGCCAGCCGGACCTGTCAAATCGTTACGGGCAACGGATCGGGCATACACCCGGCAACTTCTGGTAGGGTAATCGCATCTGGAGACAATTCAAGTGACATCTGTCATTCTGAGTTACTCCATGGCGCACGGCGCCGCTCTACAAGTCAGAA
>CBDUWJ010000306.1:0-3882 GCA_965370895.1 uncultured Anaerolineae bacterium
CCGGTCCGACATGCTCTTCCCTGGCACCTAGAAGCCACTACGGGCCCCAGGAGATCCGTTCGTGCACCCAATCATAATCGCCAGGGCCGTACCCGCCGCCCAAGTCAAAGAGCTTACGCTGATTGCTCCCATCAGGGTTCATCACCCAGATGGCCCAGGCCCCACCACGGTTGGACACAAAGGCAATGGCCTTGCCATCGGGTGACCAGGTGGGCAAGCCATCCTGAGCGCCGTTGTTGGTCAGACGCTTCAGGGCACCGCCATTCATGTTGACGACGTACACTTCCCAATTGCCGTCACGGGCCGACATAAAGGCCACACGCGTCCCAGCCCCGGCCGGAGCCGTGTCGCTCTGGTGGGTGGTCACACGGTGGTAGCTACCGCCACCGGCCCCTACCCAATAGAGACCACAATCTCCACCGCCAGCCATAGGATCGCAACCGTGATAGACCACCCGTCCATCGGCCATCCAGAAGGGGTATTCGCCCTCAATCTGCGCGTTGCCCATAGGAATCCAATTCTGCTGTACACCAAACATGTCGTGGACGATGCCCAGGCGGACCCTACCGTCTCCCCAGGAACTGGAGGAAAAGGCAACGATCGCTCCGTCGGGCGACCAGGCGGGATAACTGTCCTCTGCATAGTTGCTGACTCCTACCTGTTCGCCGCCACTGGCGTTCATTGTAACCAGATGTTCCAGGTTCTGTGCCCCATCGCCATTGACCGCCAACAGGTTCCCATCCGGACGGAACTGGGGCTGCCGAAACCCTTCACCGAGCATATTGCGCCCGCCACCATCAATACGGCTGACGTAAAGCTCGTACTTTTGATGATAGGGATTCCACACTGTAAAGGCTATCTTGCCCGACAGGGTAGCCGGCTTGGCGGTCGCGGTAGCGGCCGGCTTGGGAGTGTTGCTCGGCACCGCAGCCGCGGTTGCGGTCGGTGTGGACGTGGGGCCGCTTCTGGTCGGCGTCGGAGTGCGTGTGCTGGTCGCAGCCGTGGCGGTAGGCGTGCTTAGAATGATAGGAGTCCATGTAGGCGTGGGTGTCCAGGTAGGGGTTGTGGGTGTGGTTCCCGCCACTGGGATGACCAAAATCTGGCCGGGACGGATCAACGCCACGTTGGTGATGCCATTAGCTTCCGACAGCGCTATGACGCTCACGCCAAAGTGAGTCGCGATCTCGGAGAGGGTATCGCCTGCCTTGACGGTATAGGTCTGGCTACTGGGTGGTGCGCCCGACGCAGTGGGCGTTGCCGTGGAGGCAGTCGTGGGCGCCACACTGGCGGTCATCGCTGGGGTATCGACCCCCGGCTGGCGGGTAGGTGTCGGGGGCGCTGGCGTGCTAGTGGCTGTCGGAGCAGACGTATCGGTAGGGAGCGGTGTGCCTGTGGGGATAGGTGTTTCGGTCTGGATAGGAGTCACAGTTGGCGTTGGCGTGCGGCTGGGTGTGGGCGTGAAGGTGGGAGTGTATGTGGGCGTAGCTGGGCGTGGGGTATAGGTCTCCACCACGGCCACAACTGCGTCCTCGGTGGAAACAGGAGGTGTTTCGCCCGCGTCACGCAGGAGAAAGACCCAGGCTGCAATCACGCTTCCAGCGAGACAGCCCACCAGAAGCAAAGCCGCGACCCCCATCGCCAATAGTCGGGGGGCAAGGGGCCGGGGCCCGCGGGGCTGAGAGCCCGGGGGTTCCACCGGATCCGGCACTGCTGCTGGTTCAACCTCAGTCTTGACCTCGATCTTGGCCGCAACCTCAACGTCAGTCTCAGCCCTGACCTTGGCCTCGACCTCGACCTCAGCTTCAGCCTCAAGCTTATCCTCGGGCGGTTCGGCGAAAATCCACTGCTGGCCATCATGCACGAGCCAGCGACCGCTCCGCCCGCTGAGCATCCACCGGCGACCGGTTCCATCCACTACCCGCAGGGTGGCAATCTGTGTTAGAAAGCTTTCTTCAGAGAGTTCACCACGAAGGAGTGAGTCTTCCAGTTCGTGGTATTCTCGTTCCGCCTCGGCAAAACGCATCCGCTACACCTCACGTGCCTACCTTGGGCGAGCGTGCAGTTGTGCCTGTCTCTTGGGGCAACAGGCCGCAACTGCCCGGCGCATTATAGCATAGATTCCACAGCCATCCAAACGAAAAGGAGAGGACAGTACCGGCCCTGGCTAGGTTGGGGGACTAGCCCCAGACCGTCTCGACTACGGCAAAGTAGGGTTTGACAGCTAACTTGGTCTCATCATCGGTGACGAGTGAGTCGAGCAGGCGCCAGTCGGCACCATCCAGTTTCTGCTTTGGGGGGCGACTCCGGCGCAATCGGTCGATGGCTTGCCGGAAAAGCGCTGACGCCAGTTCTACATCCCCCTGCATGGCCCAGGCAGTGCCCGACAGGATCAGCAACCGCGACGTGCCTCCCTGTGCTAACAGTCCTCGAAGACGATCCAGCGCAGGGCCGGGGTCGCCCAGACGCAGGACCGCCTCCACCCAACAGTCATGTCCGCTGTCAAAGCCGTCCGGATCCAGATCAGCCACTGTCTGCCATGCGTCCCTGGCCTGGCTCGTGTTGCCGGTCAGGTAGGCAATGAGCCCCCGCTGGAAGCCAGCCTGCAACGGGTTTTGGTCGCGGACCACGTATTCTTGCGCCGTATCATAGCGCCCCGCATCGGTGAGCATGGTATGGACCTCACCAATCGTTGCAGCCTTGCCCGGATCCCAGGCCACCGCCGTCTCCCAGGCAGCAATGGCATCGTCCAGCCGTCCCATTTCTCGGTACAGAACGAACTTCTGGAAATGTACTTCGGCCAGGTCTTTGGGGTTGTCGTCTCCGACCGACTCCAGAGCACGGTCGAGGGCCTCCTGGCTCTCGGAAAACCGCCCCTCGATGCGAGTCTCGGTCCCAAGGGCAAGCCACCCACTGGGATCGCCAGGAGCGTCCTCAGCCAGAGCTCGCAATTCTGCCAGGCCTGCTTCGACTTCACCCTTGGCGACACGCAGAGTAGCCAAATCACGGCGTGAGGACTCGGCCGGGTCAGAGTTTCTTGCCAACAGGCTCCTCTTGACCTCGTATGCTTCGGCAAAGCGCCCCTCCGACCGGAGCATTTCGGTCAGATCCAGGCCAGCTTGCAGGTGCATAGTGGCAAGATCGGGACGTCGATCCATGACTCTGTCACTCAAGCGGCCCAGCTTTCCGACAAGACGGCGGTAGAGTGCCATAGCACCTTCCGTGTCGCCGGTGCGGTACAGGAGCTGTGCCCGATGCAAGAGACCCTGGTAGCTATCAGGCAGTGGGGGACGGGACATGATTACTGCCCACCGTCGACATCAGCCGCAGTAGCTTTTTTCTGGCCCCTGCGTATGTGATGGTAGACATAGTAGACAAAAGCAGCGACGATAACGATGGCAATAGGGATGTCAAAGGGGCGCATCAGAGCCCGCAGTTCCTCCCAATGTTCGCCAAAGTAGTAGCCACCCAAGGCCAACAGCCCGCACCAGATGAACGAGCCGATGAAACTGTAGATGGTGAAGCGTGGGAAATTCATGCGCACCACGCCGGCCGGAAAGGAGATGAAGGTCCGCACGATCGGCAAGAGCCGGGAGATGAAGGCCGTCCAGTCACCCCAGCGAGCAAACCACCGATCAGCCTTTTCCAAATCCTCTTCGTGGACCATGATGTATTTTCCGTATCGCTCCACCAGTGGTCGCCCACCCCATGCACCCAGCGCGTAGGAAATCACTGAGCCAATGGTACATCCCACTGCGCCCCATAGCCCGCCCATCAAAAACGCCTGCAAGGCCGATCCCCCTTGGGCTTGCACCAGCATCCAACCAGCAAGGGGCATGGTCACCTCGCTGGGAATGGGGATGTTGGCGCTCTCCAGGGCCATGA
>CBDUWJ010000307.1:0-3880 GCA_965370895.1 uncultured Anaerolineae bacterium
GTCTTTCTGGCGGGCACGTGCCAGGGACCCAAGGACATCCCTGACACCGTGGCCCAGGCCAAGGCTGCTGCCTCGTCGGCCCTCATCCCGCTATCGTTGGGCAAGGCCAAGGTGGCGGCCATCACCAGCTCCATCATCGAGGAACTGTGTGTGGGCTGCGGCCTCTGCGAGGAGGCTTGCACCTATGGCGCGCTGGGCCTGCATGCCTGGCGAGGGATCATGACCATCAACGAGGTGCTGTGCAAAGGCTGCGGCACCTGCTCAGTGGCCTGCCCGTCGAAGGCGATCACCCTGGGGCATTTCACCCAGAAGCAGACGCTGGCCATGCTGGACGCGATTTTGGCCTAGGATGGCGACGGACGCGTGACGGTGGCCAGGTTGAAGCAAGCATTCTTCCTTTGCCGCTGCACCCTAGCAGTGACTCTGGCTGATGAGGATTTCAACGGAAGCAAGCACTTGGAAGATTCCATTCAAAGGAGGGACCATGAACTCAATCGTCTGTCTGAAAGAAGTACCGGACACTGAGGCGCGCATCGAGGTCCGGGAGGGCGAGGTCGTCGAGGAGGGGATCCAATACGTGATCAACCCCTATGACGAGTACGCATTGGAAGAGGCGCTCACGTGGCAGGAAAAGCTCGGCGGCAAGGTGACGTTGGTCAGCCTGGGGCCGGAGAGGGCCCGGGAGAGCATCCTCAAGGGGCTGGCCATGGGCGCTGACGAGGTGTATCACCTGTCCGACGTGGCGTTCCTGGGCGGTGACGCCTACGCCACGGCCAAGGCGCTAGCGGCGGCTGTCACCAGGCTTGGTGACTATGACGTCATCTTCTGCGGCAAGCAGGCCGTTGACGACGACAGTGCCGCCGTGGGTATCATGCTGGCCGAGATGCTCAACCTGCCCCACGTGTCAGTGGTCACGAGGCTGGAGCTCACCGAGGATGCAGAATCAATCCAGGCCGAGCGGGAGATCGAAGGCGGCAAAGAGGTAGTTGAACTGCCGCTCCCGGCGGTCATTACCGCCCAGAAGGGGTTGAACGAACCGCGCTACCCATCGTTCCGGGGCATCCGCCAGGCACGTAAAAAGCCATTCACCCAGTGGACTGTGGCTGATGTGGACCTGGACATCGACGCCGTAGGCGCGGCCGGCGCCAAGCTGGAGGTGGTCGAAATACTGCCACCGCCGGAACGGCCGGCCGGACGCATCGTCGATGGGGACCCAGGCGAGGCGGCCAAGGAGGTCGTGCGGCTGCTGCGTGAAGAAGCAAAGGTCATCTAGGAGGCAAACTATGGGAAACAACGTTTTGATCATTGCGGAACAGCGAGACGGCGTTCTGAAGAAGGTCGCCTTTGAGATGCTCGGCGCGGGGGCCGAGCTGGCAGCAGCCCTGGGTGGCAGCGTGGAGGCGGCGCTGTTGGGGTCAGGGTTGGGCAATCTGCCCGACACCCTGGCCGAGTACGGTGCAACCAAGGTATACGTGGCTGATGACCCGGCCCTGGCGAGCTACTCCAGCGAGGGCTTTGCCAACACCTTGGCGGCCTTTGTCGGCAAGATCGAGCCTGCGATCATTCTCGTCGGGGCGACGGCCATGGGCACGGACCTGGCCCCCCGTCTGGCAGCCCAACTGGGCGTGGGGCTGGCATCGGATTGTATTGCCCTGGAGGTCGATGATGGGCGACTTTTGGCTACACGCCCTCTCTTTGCCGGCAAGGCGCTGGCGAGGGTGAAACTGAACAGCGACCCGCAGATGGCGACGGTGCGACCCAATGTGCTGGCTGCCCCGGAGCCGGATACTGGTGCAAGGGCGACGGTCGAACCGGTGGCTGCCACCGTGGGTGATGTACGGGCCAAGGTCGTGAAAACCCTGTCGGCTGGCGAAGGTGAGATCGATGTGGCCGAAGCGGATGTCATCGTCTCTGGAGGACGGGGCGTCGCCGGCCCGGAAGGCTTTGCCCCCATCAGCAGCCTGGCCAAGACACTCGGCGCAGCCGTGGGTGCGTCCCGTGCGGCGGTGGACGCCGGATGGATCGAGCACAGCCACCAGGTGGGCCAAACCGGCAAGACGGTGACACCGAATCTGTACATCGCCTGCGGCATTTCAGGGGCCATCCAGCACCTGGCGGGCATGAAAACCTCCAAGGTCATTGTGGCGGTGAACAAGGACCCCGAAGCGCCCATCTTCAAGGTGGCCAGCTATGGCATCGTGGCCGACCTGTTTGAGGCGGTGCCGTTGTTGGAAGAGCAGTTCAGGATAGTGCTGGCCGAATAGCGCTGGGAGGCAGCAACGAGCAAATGGCGGGGGCGCGTTGCCTCCGCCATTTGTCATTCCTTGGAGCCAGGAGTTGTTTTTCTGAGCGGATTGGAGTATAATAGAGATGTGACAGTGGTGAACGAGAATGGGTGAGTTGGGAAGGCTGGGTGAGATGAAGCAGAAGCGGATGGGGTGGATTGGTGTTCTGACCTGGCTGGGAGTTCTTCTCTTGGCCGTGAGCGGAGTTGGAGCGCAGGGGACCCAGCACGTAGATGTGCTGACAATCGAGGGGCCGGTCACGCCCGTCATGATCAGCTACATTGAGCGGGGCATCCGCACAGCCGAGACCGACGGCGCACAGGCGCTGATCATCCAGTTGGACACGCCTGGCGGCCAAATCGACCTGATGAGCGACATCGTCCAGGCAATGCTCCCGGCCAACGTGCCAGTGGTGGTCTATGTCTATCCCCCGGGCGCGTATGCCGCCTCGGCCGGGACGTTGATCACCCTTGCCGCGCACGTGGCCGCCATGGCTCCCGGCACGACGATCGGCGCCGCCAGTCCGGTGGGGAGCCAGGGCGAGGACTTGGGCGAGACGCTACAGACGAAGGTCAAAGAGGACCTGAAAGCGCAGGCACGGGCACTATCCCAGCGGAGGGGCGAGGAAGCTGTGGCCTGGGCTGAGTCAGCCGTTGAGGAAGCCAAGGCCGCCACCGCGCAGGAAGCCCTGGAGCTGGGTGTAATCGATTTCGTCGCCATCGACCTGGATGACCTGCTGGCGCAGATGGACGGCTTTCAGGTGAAAGTCAACAACCAGGAGGTGACCCTGGAGACGGCCGACGCCACGGTCCAAGAACTGCCCATGACCTTCCCCGAGCAGTTCCTGCACATCATCACCAACCCCACCATTGCCTTCATACTCCTGACCCTGGGCATCAATGCCTTGCTGTTTGAGCTTTCGAGCCCAGGCGGTTACGTGGCCGGGATCGTGGGCGCCATCTGCCTACTGCTAGCCTTCTACGCCCTGGGCGTGCTGCCGGTCAACTATACTGGTTTGATCCTCATCGGCCTGGCATTCGTGCTCTTTGTGATAGACATCAAGGCGCCGACGCACGGCGCATTGACGGTGGGGGGCATTGTGTCCCTCGTCGCCGGGGCGCTGATCCTCTTCAATTCTCCCCTCTATGCTATCTCGATCGCGGCTGTGGTGACGGTGGCTGTGGTGACGGGCCTGTTCTTTGCCTTTGCCATAACCAAAGCGGTGCAGGCCCAGAGGAAGCAGCCCGTCACGGGCCGTGAGGGATTGATCGGCGAACTGGCCCAAACGCGGACGACCCTGGATCCCGAGGGCACCGTTTTGGTCAAGGGTGAGCTGTGGAAGGCTGAGGCCGGAGATGGGCATATCCCTGCAGGGGAGTCGGTGGAGATCGTAGCCGTCGACGGCTTTCGGTTGTCGGTAAAAAAGGCTACCGGAACCTAGGGGACGAGGATCTTTCAGATGCGACGACGGTGAATACGCGCCGGGTGGCAGCGAAGGGTTGAATCATGTCAAGGCCAGGGGGATGTGGGCTAGGGCAAGCGCATTTGGAAAGCACCCCAACGAAATCTGTCATTCTGAGGAGCGACAGCGACGA
>CBDUWJ010000308.1:0-3875 GCA_965370895.1 uncultured Anaerolineae bacterium
GGGACGCCGAAAACCTCCGAGTAGGCGATGTCGCCAGCCATGTGCGAAGCCCCGATATTGGATGTGGCGTACAGCAGGCCCATACCTTTGGCACCACGGGGGTCGTAGCCAGGAAACTCGAGTCCCTTGGCCGTAATTGCGTATTCCGGGTGACCGTACTTGCTCGCCAGGCGATGGCTGCCCTCGGCCAGCGCATCGCCAAAGCCCCGGCGGTAGGCAGTATCCTTGATCAGCGCGATCACGGCATCGGCGTCGCCAAAGCGGAGCGGGCGTCCCACGTCGCTTTCCGGCAAGATCCCTTTCTCAACCATCTCCATGGCGCAGGAGATGGTCACACCCATCGAGATAGTATCCAGTCCCAGTTCGTTGCACAGGTAATTGGCTTTGGTCACAGCCGCCAGGTTGTCAATTCCGCAAGAACTGCCAAGCGCGGCGATAGTCTCATACTCCGGGCCTTCACCCTCACCGCCGTATTTCGGGTGGACCACCTGGGTGTCGCGCCCACAGGCGATGGGGCAGCCAAAACAGGGTTTGGGGCGTCGCAGAAACTCCTCCGTGAGCACATGCCCGCTGATCTTCTCCGTCCCTTCGAACACACCGGTCTGGAAGTTGCGCGTGGGCAGAATGCCAATCTCGTTGGTCACCACAGGCACGTAGGCAGTCCCGTATTCCCGCAGCGCCGAGCCCTTCTTCACATCCTGGTTGACCTCGGACAGAACCTGCTTGCAGAGCGCTTTCATCTCTTCGGAGTAAGCCAGTGGTACCTTCTTCGTGCCGCGGACAACCACGGCCTTGAGGTTCTTGCTACCCATGACCGCGCCCACACCAGAACGGGCTGCTGCCCGGTGCTTGTCGTTCATGATCGCCGCCACTTTGACCAACCGTTCCCCGGCCGGACCAATACAGGCCACTCTGGCCTTGGGTTCTGTCTCCCTCAGGAGCATGTCCACCGTCTCGTGGACATCCATGCCCCACAAGTGTTCCGCGGGGCGGATCTCAACGTGATCATCCTTGACCCAAAGGTAGACCGGACGACTTGCCTGGCCCTCAAATACAAACAGATCAAAGCCGGTGCGTTTCATCTCGGTGGGAAACACGCCACCCGAGTTGGAGCAGGCGAGCGCCCCGGTGAGAGGCGATTTGGTAACCACAGTGTAGCGGTTGCCCGTCGGGGCAGGGGTTGCAGTCAGCGGTCCGGTGGCAAAGATGAGCTTGTTCTCTGGGGCCACAGGACTCACAGTCGGCTCCACCTCATTGTGGAGATACTTGATAGCCCAGCCCCGGCCCCCGACAAAGTCTCGGGCAACCTGGGGATCGACGCCTTCTGCCGTGGCAGTCTCGTCGGTCAGATTCACCCTTAGGATTTTGCCATGCCATCCAAACATCAACAGATCTCCTTGTTTTCGGGTTGCATCTTCAGGCTGCACGACCACCCGGTGGCAGCACCATGGTGGATGCACGACCTGCCTTTCGCCTCTATCCCCCCGCCATCGCCGGGAACGCGGCAATAGTATCGTCGTCGTCCAGAACGTGATCGGGTTTCACATGCCGACCGTTGACCAGGATGACTCGGGACTCTTTGTCTGGTACACCGAACTGGGAGAGCAGGTCACCCACGTTCGTGCCGCGCGGAACTCTAACGTGACAGACACTGCCCTCCGTCCCTGGAGGCAGGTAACGGCGAAATGTCGCAAAGAGCTTCAGGGAAACCTTCATCGCCTATACGCCACCCGCCCGTCGAACACGGTCATCACCACATGTGTGCCGGCAATCTCCACCGGATCGATGGCAAAGATGTCACGGTCAAGAACGACCAGATCGGCCAGTTTGCCAGGTTTGATGCTGCCCAACCCCGCCTCACGACCCGTGGCCAACGCCGGGCCCATGGTAAACCCCCACACCGCCTCGGCTACGGTTATGCGTTGATCCGGGAACCAGCCACCCGGCGGGTTGCCATCCCGTCGCTGGCGCGCAACGGCCGCATGGATGCCCCACAGAGGGTTAGGATCAGCCACGGGGCAATCGGAGCCTAAGGCCAGCGTCAGGCCAGCATCCAGCATGTCCCGGAACGGATAGGCATAGTGCGCCCGCTCGCCCACAGACTGCTCGATCATCACAGCGTCATCAGTGACGTGGATTGGCTGCACCGACGCTACGACGCCGCCAACTCCGGGAAGCCGGCACCGTCCCAGTCGCACCGTGTCCTCCGGGCGGATGTTCTGTAGGTGCTCGATGCGGTGTGGAGCCGTGGGGCGGGCAGCCGTAGATGGCTGCTCGCGGCCCAAGACCCGCTCAAAAACCGTCACCAGCTCCTGATTCGCCCGGTCGCCGATGGCGTGGACAGCCACGGAAAGGCCGGACTCATGAGCACGGCCTACCGCTTCGATGATTTCTTCCATTGGCGTCAAAGGCATCCCACAACTACCTGTGTCCTGGTAGGGCTCCAGCATCCAAGCCGTACGAGCACCCTGGCTACCGTCTGCGAACAGCTTCACGTGGCCCACACGCAGATAGTCGTCGCCAAAGCCAGTGCGCAATCCCAGAGCGATGGCATCATCCAAGCTCTCGCCGGGGAGTTGCATCCACAGCCGCAGAGGCAATGCATTGGAGGCCCGCAGACGCTGGTAGGCGCGAAAGGCTGGCGCCCCGTCGGCCCCGCCCATGATGCGGAAATCATGGATCCCGGTCAACCCCAGCCGGTGCAGCACGGTAAATCCCTTGCGCAGGGCTTCAACTGTCTCGTCCTCTGTGGGCGGCGGCACAACATCGCTCACCAGGTTGATGGCCAGTTCACGGAGCACGCCCGTGGGTTGCCCTGACAGATCCCGGTCAATCACGCCCTGGGGCGGGTCCGGTGTTTCGCTGGTGATTCCCGCTTCTCGTAGCGCTGCGGAATTCACGACAGCCAGGTGCATGTCGCTGCGCCAGAAAATAACGGGGTGATTGCCAGCCACGTCATCCAGGTCGATACGGCTGGGGAGTCGGCCACTCCGGAGAGGGGTTGCCCAGTGGGACTCGTTCCAACCCCGCCCCAGAATCCAACGACCCGAGGGTGTCTCATCGGCCCTCTGGACTAGTCGCTGGCACAGGTTCGATAGAGAGTGTGACTCTGCCAGGGACAACCGCCCAGTGCCGAGCGCCCAGTCGTAGAAATGAAAGTGCGCGTCAGTGAGACCGGGCAAAACGCAGCAGCCCTCGAGATCGATCACCTCTGCATCAGGGCCGGCTCGGTGGAGGATCTGATCGTTGCTGCCCACGGCCCGGAAGCGGCCATCACGGACTGCCGCCGCTTGCGCCCGAGGACGAGGCAGATCTTGAGTGTAGAAGGTGCCGTTGATCAGACAGAGGTCAGCCATCTTCTATTGGTCAGCGCCGAGTCCGAGGCTGATGTTGCGAGCAGTCTCCCGGACCAGAGGGGCCAGAACCGTCTCGAGCCGCTGGCGAGTCACGCGAGCACGGGGCACAGAGACATTGATGGCAGCCACTATCGTGTCATCGCAATCGCGGATCGGCGCCGCTACCGAACGCAGGCCAGCAGCAAGTTCTTCGTCGTTGACAGCATAGCCCTGCTGGCGGACCTCGTCCAGTGCGGCCACCAGCGCATCCAGGGTGGTGATGGTATTGGGACCCAGCACCGGGTATGGCCCCTCACCCAGCAGGCTGCACAGTTCATCCCGCGATAGGTCTATCAACTGGGCTTTGCCCATAGATGTGCAGTACACTGGCAGGCGAGATCCCAGGTGCAGATTGATGCTGATAATCTGCTGCGTCCTGTTCCGCGCGATATACACCACCTCTGTTCCATCACGGATGGTCATATTCGTCGTCTCGCCGCTTGCCTCGCGCATTGCCTTCAGATGGGGCTGAGCAATCTC
>CBDUWJ010000309.1:0-3865 GCA_965370895.1 uncultured Anaerolineae bacterium
GCCCGAGTGGTCTCGCTGCCCAGTTGGGAGCTGTTCGACCGGCAAGCGGCGGACTATCGGGAGAGCGTCTTGCCAGCGCACGTCCGCGCTCGCGTGGCCGTGGAGGCCGGGACCAGGCTGGGTTGGGAGCACTATGTGGGCCTGGATGGGGCGGTAGTGGGCATGGATGGCTTTGGCGCCAGTGCACCCGCGGCGATCCTCTACGAAAAGTTCGGCATCACGGCAGAAAACATGATTGCCCAGGCCAAAGCCCTGTTGAAACCATAGGATGTTGTTGACGGGGTGAGGGAACGGGTCGCGTACCGACCCACACCGTGGAAGGCATGAGAGGAGGAGAACGATGCAGATCCTAGGAGTCGACATTGGGGGTTCGGGCATCAAAGGGGCACCGGTAGATGTGAAAAGGGGCGTGCTGGTAGCGGAGCGGCATCGCCTTGCTACACCTCTGCCCGCTACACCGGACGCCGTCGGCGACACGGTCGCGGCCATCGCCAGACACTTTGGTTGGAAGGGACCCATTGGCTGCACGTTCCCGGCCGTGGTCAAGAAAGGCATCGTCTACAGCGCAGCCAACGTGGATGAATCTTGGATCGGCATCAATGGCAGGAAGCTGCTAGAGAAGAAAACCGGCTGCCCCGTGCATTTGCTCAACGACGCCGACGCCGCCGGCATGGCCGAGATGAACTATGGCGCGGGCCAGGGCCGGGGGGGCGTGGTCTTGATGCTCACCTTTGGCACCGGCATCGGCAGCGCCCTCTTTGTCGAGGGGACGCTGGTGCCCAATACCGAACTGGGCCACATGCAAATCCGGTGCCGCAAGCGGGGGGCTGTGGAGGCCGAGCAATACGCCTCCGACCGGGTCCGCAAGGAGGGTAAGCTAACGTGGGTGGAGTGGGCAGCGCGGGTCAACGAAACCCTTGATGTGCTGGAAGCCCTCCTCTCGCCCGACCTGTTTATCGTGGGAGGCGGCGTGAGCAAGAAACACCAAAAGTTCTTGCCCCTACTGAGAACGCGGGCGGAGGTCGTGCCCGCCCAACTTCTGAACGAAGCTGGCATCGTCGGCGCTGCTCTGGCGGCGCAGAGCCTGCGCTAGCGAATGCACGAGCAGACGAACCATCAAACAAGCGAATGAACTTGGAGGCCAATCATGACAAAGCTACACGAGCTGGCCGAACTGGGCCAGTCCATCTGGTACGATAACATCCGCCGGGCGCTGTTGGATTCCGGCGAACTCGAGGCGCTCATCGAGGCGGGGGTGACCGGCGTCACCTCCAATCCGTCCATATTCGAGAAGGCCATCGCCGGCAGCGCGGATTATGACAGTGCGATGGGAGACCTGGTGACCGAGGGCAAGTCGGAGGCCGGGATCTTTGAGGCGCTGGCCCTGGAGGACATCCAGCGCACCGCCGACCTGCTCCGTCCGGTATACGAGGAGACTGGAGGGGCTGACGGCTATGTCAGCCTCGAGGTCAGCCCGACGCTGGCTCACGACACGGAAGGCACCGTCGCCGAGGCGCGGCGGCTGTTTGCTGCTCTGGATCGTCCCAACGTGATGATCAAGGTGCCGGCCACACCCGCCGGGTTCCCAGCCGTCGAGACACTCATTGGCGAGGGCATCAACGTCAACGTCACCCTCATGTTCTCGTTGGCCCACTACGATGCGGTGGCTGAGGCCTATATCGCCGGGCTAGAAAAACTGGCAGCGGCCGGCCGAGATCTCTCGAAGGTCGCCTCGGTGGCCTCCTTCTTTGTGAGCCGGGTCGATACCGCTGTTGACCGCGAGTTGGACAATCTGCAGGCCGCAGGGTCCAATATCCAATCCCTGAAAGGCAAGATCGCAATCGCCAACTCCAAGGCCGCGTATACCCGCTTCAACGAGGTGTTCAGCGGTGAGCGTTGGCAGCGCCTGGCTGCGCAGGGGGCCCGCGTCCAGCGCCCCTTATGGGCCAGCACCGGCACCAAGAATCCGCTCTACCCGGACACCCTGTACGTAGACGCACTCATCGGTCCCGACACAGTCAACACCGTCCCGCCAGCCACCCTCCAGGCCTTCATGGACCACGGCACGGTTGGCCCCACGCTGGAGAGCAGGTTGGATGAGGCTGGTGACCAATTGGCCCGCCTGGCCGGCCTGGGAGTGGACCTGGACGTCATCACCCAGAAACTGCAGGACGACGGGGTGGCAGCCTTTGCCAATGCCTTTGAGTCGCTGATGGGCAGCATCGCCGAAAAGCGCGAGCGATTGTTGACCGACTGGCAGCGGCGGTCAGCCAGCCTGGGGGTGTACCAGGCAGCCGTGGACGCCGCCCTGGACGAGATGGTCAACGACCGCATCGTGGCCCGCATCTGGGCCCACGACCATACCGTCTGGAAGCCGGAGCCGGCCGAGATCACCAACCGGTTGGGCTGGCTGAACATCGCAGAGGTGATGAGCGAGCAGGTCTATCGCCTACAGGCGCTTCTCGAGTCGGTGAGCGCCGGCGGCTATACCGACGTGTTATTGCTGGGAATGGGGGGCTCCAGCCTGGCGCCAGAGGTGTTCAGCAACGTCTTTGGCGGGCAGGTCGCCAATCTGCCCCACCTGGCCGTGCTGGACAGCACCGATCCGGGCGCAGTCCTGGCGCATGCCGAAAGGCTCGACCCGGCCCACACACTCTTCATCGTCGCTACCAAGTCTGGCGGCACGGCGGAGACGCTGTCGTTCTTCAAGTACTTTTACACGTGGACGGTCGAGGCCCTCGGCACGGACCGTGCCGGGGAGCACTTTGTGGCTATCACTGACCCCGGCAGCAAGCTGGCCGACCTGGCCAAGCGGTATCGTTTCCGCGACATCTTCCTGAACGACCCCAATATTGGCGGGCGCTACTCGGTCCTGTCCTATTTTGGGCTGGTGCCGGCGGCGCTGGTGGGGGTGGACCTGGAGACGCTGCTGGAGCAGGCGCTCACGATGGCCTGCAACTGTGAACCGTGCAACTGCCCGGTGAACGGCGACAACAACGGCGCCTGGTTGGGCGCCATCCTGGGCGAACTGGCCAAGGCTGGCCGGGACAAGGTTACCTTCGTCACCTCGCCCCAGCTCGCCAATTTTGGCGATTGGGTCGAGCAGCTCATCGCCGAAAGCACCGGCAAGGAGGGCAAAGGCATTTTGCCGGTGGTGGGCGAGCCGCTGGGAGCGCCCGGCGTCTATGGTGACGACCGGCTGTTCGTCTACCTGCGGCTGGATGGCGATGATACCCACGACGCCGCAGTGCAGGCCCTCGAAGATGCTGGGCAGCCCGTGGTGCGTCTGCGCCTGAGGGATCTCTACGACCTAGGTGACCAGTTCTTCCTGTGGGAGATGGCCACGGCTGTGGCCGGCTACCGCCTGGGCATCAACCCTTTCAACCAACCCAGTGTGGAGGCGGCCAAGGTGTTAGGCCGCAGGGCGGTCGCCGTCTATGCCGAGACCGGCGCACTCCCCGAGGACGAACCCGCACCGCTCACCGTAGAGGCGTTCCAGGAATTCCTTCTCCAGGCTCAGGGGGGCGACTATATCGCCTTGCAAGCTTGGGTGCAGCCCACTGCCGAGACCGCCGCAGCACTGCTGGCGCTGCGCACCCGGCTGCGCGACCGACTCAAGCTGGCGACGACGGTTGGCTATGGTCCGCGCTTTCTGCACTCCACCGGCCAACTGCACAAGGGCGATGCCGGCAACGGCCTGTTCATCCAGTTCACCGCTGACGATCCTCGGGACGTGCCCATTCCTGACGAGGCGGGATCGCCACAATCGTCCATGACCTTTGGCGTGCTCAAGATGGCCCAAACGCTGGGCGACAAGCAGGCCCTGCTGGATGCCGGGCGGCGCGTGATCCGCTTCCACCTGGGG
>CBDUWJ010000310.1:0-3865 GCA_965370895.1 uncultured Anaerolineae bacterium
TTGTTCGTGGCCTGGTATCACCCTCAGATCATGGACCTGATTGCCACCGGCAACGTGGCGGTGCTCAAGACGCTGGAGCTTGACCCGACGTTCCTGGCCGATGTGAAAGCGCGCTCGCCGGAGACGATCATCGTGGGGCGGGTGATGCTGGATCAGCTTGACCTGAACAGACCGGATATGCAGGCCGAGGCCCGCCGTGCTGTCGATGCGGTGTTGCCCCTGGCTTTGGACGAGCGCCGGGCCGGGTTGGTGGATGCCTGGGAAGGGTTCAACGAGCCGGTGCCCGGCGACGAGGCTCAGATGCGCAAGCTGGCCGAGCTGGAGGCCGAGAGGGTGCGCCTGCTCGCTGAGCACGGTCTGCGGGCCGTGGTGGGCAACTTTGGGACAGGGCAGCCGTCCCTGGAGTGGTGGCCCGCCTTCCGTCCCGCACTGGAGGCCGCGCAGGCCCACGGGGGCTACCTGGGCTTGCACGAATACTCGGCGCCCACTATGTGGTTCAATACCAACCGCGCCCCTCTCGACTTTGGCGCCGACCCGGCGGACGAGGGATGGCTGACGCTGCGCTACCGCAAGGTCTATCGCGATTACCTGATCCCTTGGGGGCTGCCCCTGCCGTTGATCATCACCGAAACTGGGGTGGATGGGCTGGTGGGCGACCGGCCCGGACCGCCCGGTGGAGGCTGGAAGGATTTCGCCGGCCACTGGGCGGAACTGGGTATGGGTCCGGACGCGGCGGGCAATTACGTGGAGCAGTTGGCCTGGTATGACAGCGAGTTGCACCTGGACGAGTATGTGCTGGGCGCGACGGTATTCGCCATGACCGCGTTTGGGGAGTGGCGTAGCTACGAACTCAAGGGCGAGGCAGCGGAGATCCTGCAGCAATACCTGTCGGTCCGCCCGCCCCGCTAGATGGTTGCAGTGCGTGTTACACTAGGCACAGCGCAGCCCCGGTCGAAGGCCTTGCGAGTTAGTAGGGGACCCGCACAACGCACAGCCGTGAAAATCCGAATGAATGACTGGACCAATCGTCTGGGTCAGGTGTGTTTCGACCCGTCTGGCATAGTTGTATCCGCAAGCGATTCGGCTTGCGATAGCTGCTCGTCGGTCACCCGGGCTCCCTCCAAATAGGCCCCGCGCAGGCAGGCGCCTTCCAGGTCAGCGCCCTTCAGGTCGGCTTCCCACAAGGCGGCCATCTCCAGATTGGTCCCGCGTAGATTGGCCCTGGATAGATCGGCTTCCTCGAGGTTGGCCCCCCACAGGTTGCCCCTTTCCATGTTGGCCCGGCTCAGATTTGTTCCCTCCAGGTTCGCCCCTTCCAAGGAGGCTTCTCGCAAGTTGGCCTGGCTGAGGTTGGCCTGGCGAAGATTGGCGCCCTCCAGGTTGGCCTCTGCCAGCGATGCTTTCCTCAGATTCGCTTCGCGGAGATTGACCCAGCGCAAATCGGCCTGGCTCAGATCGGCCGACAACAGGTTGGCTCCACTCAAGTCAGAGCTGCTCAGATCGGCTCCGTGCAGGGTCGCTTCCTTGAGGTTGGCTCCTCGCAGATCGGCCCGGCTGAAACTGCGCTCACCATCTTTGTATGCTTTGAGAAGCTCTTTCGCGTTCACGATTCCATCTTTTCGGGTTTGTGTCCTGCAGTGCAGCCCCGCCGGATGCCGAAAGGCTCCAAAGGGATGCTCAAATCCCCGGTTGTGCCTCGGACAGTCGGTTTCAGCCGGAGAGCCATCGAGTTTCCTGAGACTCGTCCTTGCCGTTGTCCGGGCTAGCCCCGTTCTCGTCTCCGGTGGCTCGGGACCAGCCCTCCCCCTCTTCCTCTTCCTTCTCTTTGTCCTTCGCCTTCAGATTTTCGGCAATCTCTTCCAGGCGAGCCACCACGCGGCCGTGGACCGAATCCTGAGGATAGGTGCCGTCCTCCTGGAGCTGGCCAGCCGGCACGCCGGTGAGGATTTCCAATCCCTCATCTATCGTCTGCGCGGAGTAGATGTGAAACGTGCCCTCATCCACCGCCTGGCGCACATCGGTGTGCAGCATCAGGTTGACTACATTCTGGGCTGGCAGGATCACTCCTTGCTCGCCGGTCAATCCGCGATGCTGGCAAGTCTCGAAGAAACCCTCGATCTTCTCGTTGACCCCGCCCACAGGCTGGACGTTGCCTTGCTGGTCCACCGAGCCGGTGACGGCGATGCCCTGCTTCAGGGGAAG
Source organism: uncultured Anaerolineae bacterium (assembly GCA_965370895.1). Lineage (GTDB taxonomy): Bacteria > Chloroflexota > Anaerolineae > JAAYZQ01 > JAAYZQ01 > CBDUWJ01. The sequence continues at coordinate 2,203 of CBDUWJ010000310.1, forward strand.
GCCGCTCAGGCTGCTGAGAAGGGCGTAGAGTTCGGTCGAGCTGGCGCTGTCACCCTCAACGCCATCGTACAACTGCTCAAAGGAGATCGTAGCCGACAGGCTGAGCGTGCTATGGAGGGCGTACTTGCCGCCCAGATAGCCGGTCAGGGTCAGTAGACCCTTGTCGTAGATGCGGCCGGTTAACTTGGCTTCCCTGTCCAGGGAGACGACGCCTGTCCTGCCTGTGTAGGTGCGCACGGTGATGCGCGATGGCTTGCCAAAGCTATGGTCGCCCAGGGAGAGAACCGACAGGCCGTTGACCTGGCCCACGGCTTGGCCCTCCACTTCCACCCGCAAGGTGCCGTCGTCGATCAACTCCTGGATGCGCTCCTCGGACCGGTTGGCACGGTAGAGCCGTTCGTCGAGGGCCTTTTGTACGTCGGCAGCGGCGGTCCGGTCGCGCCCCTGGCGCTTGGCCCAGTAACTCGCCTCGCGGACCAGGTCGGCTACCTCGCCAAAACGGGTGGTCAGTCTCTTCTGATGGCCGGCCAGACGGGAACCATACTCCACCACGCGGCCCACGGCCTGCGACTCGAAGGGCAGGAGCTCCTCCTGGTGGCAGCGGGCGGCGACAAACTGGGCATAGTTCATACAGGTATCGGGCGTCCGGTCAAAGTCGCTGCCGAAATCGGCCTGGACTTTGAAAAGTTTGCGGAAATCCTCATCGTACCCTTGTAGCAAGTAGTAGGTCATTGGATCGCCGATGAGCACCACCTTCACATCCAGGGGGATCGATTCCGGCTCCAGTGTCACCGTAGAGACGATCTGAAGCTGGCTGCCTGCCTCCTCGGTCCGGATGCAGCGGTTCTTGAGAGATCGTTTCAGGGTATCCCAAGACAGGGGACTGGTCAGCAGCCTCGCCATCTCTATCACCAAATAGCCACCGTTGGCCCGGTGCAAGCAGCCTGCCTTGATCATGGTAAAGTCGGTCACGAGCGCCCCAAACTCGGCCCGGTGTTCGATGCGACCGATCAGGTTGCTGTAAGTAGGATTGGGCTGGAATATTATGGGAGCGCCTCGCTGCTCACTGTGGTCCACGATCACATTAATCCTATAGCGCTTCAACAGGGCCTCCCGTTGACCGGTTCGCATGGCAGCAACCAAGCCCTCCGACGCATCCTCCTCGCCCTTGAACCCCTGCACGTTGTCCACGATGTCAGCCTGAACCGCGTCCAGGTACTCGGGCATTTCCTCCATGTGCCCGTATTCTTCGTTCAGTTCCTCGATGAGGTGGTCCACGGCCGAGTCGGCGATCTCCCGGTCAAAGTCGTGTAGACGTCGTCTGGTATTCTTTTCCAGGTCGCGGATGCTGCGCATGGTCTCGGCCATCTCGGTGTGAAGCAGTAATTGGCGCTGCTCAAAATCCTCTCGGGTACTCTCATCGAGCTGCTGATATGTCTCAGGAGTGAGGACCTGGCCGTTGAGTACGGGGGCCACGCCCAGTCCCATCGCGGTTTTGAGCAAGGCAAAGCCCCGCTCATTGACCTTGTGCTCCAGCCCGGAGAATTCCTCATTGCGCTTTTCCTGCATCTGGCGAACAAGGGTCTCTTTCTGTCGCTCATAGTCCTCGCTCTCAAAGGCGCGGGGGATGTCGCGGAGCAGATCATCCACCAGTTCCTCCATG
>CBDUWJ010000311.1:0-3856 GCA_965370895.1 uncultured Anaerolineae bacterium
GCAGCACCTTCTCTGGCACATCGATCACAATCTGCCGGACAGTCATCCCTCACCTCGTTTCAACTGGCCTCCACAGTATAGCACCATCATGGTGAAAACACAAGCGCAACGACTCCGCCAAGCCTTGCGAAGGTTGTTCATCAAGGGAAATTGGTCTCCTTTAGCGACCTGGATCTCGGTATTCTGGTTCCGACCATGGTGCGAACCTTCGCAAGGCTTGTCAGCCTGAACAGTGACCCACAAGCGCCGCCTGGTCATGCAACAAGGTCGAGCACTGCCAGATGTCCGCGCCAGACCCGGCGGGTGCATCGAGTGGGGCGGGTGGGAGCCCCCTGCGCCTACGCCCAGCCTCAGCATAGCTGAAGGGACAGCCGTGGCGGCAAAGCGCGGGTTCAAGATGCGAATGAGGCGAGTGCCCGCAACTGGCAGACCGCAACCGTGATTGTGGGACCACAGCGTTTGCCCCAGGTCATCGGTCCGACGTGACGTACGGTGGCATGGGCTCATATTCGATGCGGACCACAGTCCGCGTCAAACGGGGTGGTGCATGGTGATCCGCCGCGAGCCAGAAGCAGGCTGCGCTCGCTATAACACCGGCCATTGTAGTGCTATGCTCTCTGGCCGATTCTGCTTCCTGCGCCTGGCTTGCACTTTGGGGTGTCTTGCGGTACAATCTGGCGTGATATGAGAGGTTTGGGTGAGAGGATTGTGCGAACCGTGGCGATAGACGCCAGGCGATGCGGGCTGAGGGCCGGACCGGAGGGGACACCAGCCGATCGTTCACCCCCTCGCAAGGGCAGATCGCTCTCTGGTTTCGTGCTGTTGGGCCTGCTGCTGGGGGCTGTCTGGCCGTTGCCCCTGGCGGCGCAGACGCCGGAACCTCCCGCGCCCGTCCCGTCTGCCGGCGAGCGTATTGAGGAGGCCTGGCTGGACGGGGTTTTGTCGCGCATGACCACTGCGGACAAGGTAGGTCAGCTCTTCCTGGTGACGTTTTACGGCAGTGAGGTGGGCGCCAGCTCGGATATCGCGCGTCTGATACAGGTCTACCGCGTGGGCAGCGTGCTGCTTTCACCGGAGAACGAGAATATCCGGAACCAACCAAGCACTCCGGAGCAGGTCCTTTCTCTGACGACGACCCTCCAGGAGCTGGCCTTCAGTGTCTCGTCGCCGGTCACGCTTACCAGAACGGTGCCGGTCACGGCCACGCTTCCTCCCTTGGTGACCGAGGTGGCAACAGACACGAAACCGCTGACGATCACGACGGTAATCACGGTGACCGAGGTGATTACTTTTCCAGCGCAAGGGGTTCCCCTTTTCACGGCCGTCTTTCAGGAGGGGGACGGCTATCCGTACACGGCCCTGCGTGGTGGCTTTACCGATCTGCCAAGCAACATGGCAGCGGGCGCGGCATGGAATGAGGGCAACGCCGAGTTGGTGGGGAGGATCGTCGGCAGGGAGCTGGAGGCGGTGGGTGCAAACCTATTGTTGGGGCCGTCTCTGGACGTTGTGCATGACCCTCGTCCTGAGGTGAGCGGCGACCTGGGAACGCGGGTTTTCGGCGGTGATCCCTATTGGGTGGGGCGCATGGGCCAGGCGTATATCAGGGGAATCCGCCTGGGCAGCGACTGGCGCGTGGCTACGGTGGCGAAGCATTTGCCCGGGCTGGGGGCCAGCGACCGCGGCCCAGAAGAGGAGATAGCCACCGTGGACAAGTCCCTCCAGGAGCTGAGGCTAATAGAACTGCCGCCCTTTTTCGCTGTCACCGCCGGGCAGGCCATCACCGACACGGCCGATGCTTTGATGACGGCTCACATTCGCTACAGGGGGTTTCAGGGGAACATCCGCTACGTGACGCCACCCATCAGCCTTCACCCGCAGGGTTTGCAGGAGATTATGGCCCAGCCTGAACTGATCCCGTGGCGGGAGAGGGGGGGCGTGCTGGTTAGCGATTCCCTGGGGGTGCCGGCCGTGCAGCGTTACTATTCACCGGGGCTGGACTCATTTCCGCACCGCCAGATCGCCCTGGATGCTTTCCTGGCAGGGAACGATCTTCTGACGCTGTCTCACTTTGCGCTGAATGGTTCGTGGGACGATCAGGTGCGCAACATCGAGGACACAATCCTCTTCTTCCAGGGTCGCTACGAGGCCGATGACAACTTTCGGGCTCGAGTGGATCAATCTGTGCGGCGTATCCTGGCTCTGAAGCGACGCATCTGTACCGACTTTGCTCTGGAAGCTTGCACTGGCAGTGTGAGTGCTCTGGCGAAGGTGGGAGATGGGCGCGGCAGGATAGCGCAGCTCGCTCCGGAGGCAGTGACCTTGCTCTCCCCGTCGGCCGAGGAACTGGCCGTCCGTTTGCCCCGGCCTCCACGGCTTGACGAGAACATCTTGATCTTTACCGATGCCCGGGAGGTCCGAGACTGTGACGACTGTCCGCCGTTCTATCTTCTGGATCCTGAGAGCTTGCGGAATACGATCTTGCGAATGTACGGCCCGGATGCCACCGGACAGGTAGATCCTGGGCGAGTTGCGGCCTTTACCTTTGCCGAACTGCACGATTTCCTGCAGCTTGGTAGCCCGGATCTGGAACCCTTCATCGGTAATGCCGATTGGATTTTGTTCGCCATGTTGGATTATGCGCCGGAGGATTATCCCAGTTCCGTCGCTCTGAAACTGTTCCTTCGAGAGTGGACGGCGGGGCTGGAGACGCAGAACGCCATCGTCATGGCCTACGAAGCGCCCTACTACCTGGATGCGACCGAGGTCAGCAAGCTGACGGCCTACTATGGCATCTATGGTAGGGTGGAGGCCTTTCTAGATGCCTCGGTTCGGACCTTGTTCCTCGAGTTTCCACCGACTGGCCGGTCTCCTGTGACCGTGGAGGGCGTAGGCTATGATCTGACCAGGCAACTCTCGCCCGACCCTGAGCAGATTATCTCAGTGTTGTGGGCGGACCAACCCGAGCCGGTCGAGGGGACGCCACCCGCGGTGGAGTTGGATGTTGGCGATCCGTTGCGCGTTCGTACCAGTGCGATCCTCGACCACAACGGCAACCCGGTACCCGACGGAACGCCTGTCACCTTTCACTATGTCTATCTGGACGAAGGATTGGGGGGCCAGGTGGGGGCGACGACGGTCGACGGGGTGGCTCAGACGACGCTCACCCTGGAGCACGCGGGCATTATGGAGATCAGGGCCACCAGCGATCCGGTGGAGAATTCGCTGCCATTGGTGGTGATCAAGTTGGGGGAGACCACAGAAATCTTGACGCCAACCCCGACACCCACACCCACGCATACAGCCACGCCGACACCCACACCCACCCCGACCTCCACCTTAACGCCAACGCCGACGTCAACACCGACTCCCACAGCCACCCCACAGCCTCCGCCACCAGAGCCACCGAAACCGCGAGTGGAATGGATCGACTTTGCGCTGGCATTCCTGGGCACGGTGGGGGCGGGTGTTCTGGTATCGGGCATTGTCTACGTGGTCACGAGCACAATGCAGCTCGAGGCACGTCGAGCGACGCTGGTCGTTCAGGTTGCTCTGTGGAGTGTGGTGTGCGGGCTGGCCGGCTATCTGTTCTACGGACTGGGCCTGCCTGGCAGCGGTTTTCTGGAAGGCATGGCGCCCGGATTGCGGGGATTGCTCGTTGGCTTTGGGTTCGGATTGCTACCGCTGCTGATCCTTGTTTGGCTGCCTTTCCAGCAAGCGAGGAAGCCCAATCCCTAGCTGCTCGGTGCGTTATCCCGGGTTCTCTGGTAGATTCGCCAATCTGGCTACTTGAACTGGGGCGTGGGCGTCAAGGTCGGCAGCGGGGTGCTCGTTGGCGTGGGCGTGCTGGTCGGCGTGG
>CBDUWJ010000312.1:0-3836 GCA_965370895.1 uncultured Anaerolineae bacterium
GTGGCAGGATGTGCGCCGTGCGGCTGGTCAACAGCCTGAAGTAGTGCGGCAGGAAGACATCCATGTCATTGTCCAATAATGTCCCATCCAGGTCGAAAAGAATGGCGCGGATCGAGTTCTGAGTCATCGCCTCTTCGCTCCTCTCTGTGCATGTGCGCCCAATTATATCACACAACTCGGCATCCCGCCTCTTTTCTCACATCGATGCGCAAGTCGCACCTGCTGGGTCCGAGGGGTCATTTATGTGCCCTTTTCACCGTCTGATGGTATAATCAAGGAGGGAGGCAGCAGCTTGTACTTTCAGTTCCAGTGCCTGGAAACGTGAGGCTGAAATAGCCTCAGATGTGCTCTTTCTTGCCCATGCTCCCGACGCTGACAAAGAATAGCACAGGAGCATGATCGACTTGAGGAAGCATCGACTCCCAACGGCTCTGCCCAAGCCGTACTCACGATGGTGTTGCAGGAACTCCCGGAATTGTTGGAGACAGTGTGGCCACTTCCGCTGCGCAAGGGGACGGTCCAGGTGACAGGGATTCCAGGATGGCCAGAAAGAGAGCGGGGTACTTATCGGGTCTTGTACTTGGCCCTCTGCACGCATAGAGGAAAAGGCAGCGGATGGTTCAACGGATTCTAGTAGTGGACGATGACCCGGACATCGTGCGGCTGCTGTGCGCCTACCTGGAACAGGACGGCTACACGGTGCTCGTCGCCTACGATGGTGAGACGGCGCTGCACATCCTCCGCCGGGAGCGTCCCGAGCTGCTACTTTTGGACCTGATGCTGCCCGACCGCGATGGCTGGGACGTGACACGTGTAGTGCGCGGCGATCCGACGTTGGCAAGCACACCCATTATCATGCTCACCGCCCGCGTCGAGGACAATGACAAGATCGTCGGCCTGGAGCTTGGCGCTGATGATTATGTCACCAAGCCCTTCAACCCGCGCGAAGTGCTGGCCCGCGTCCGGGCCGTGCTGCGCCGTGCCCAGGGCGAGTCCGCCCCGCCGAGGGTGATCCAGGTCGGGGGCGTGGTCATGGACCTGGACCAACACCTGGTCCAGGTGGAGGGTCAACCGGTCAAGTTGACGCCTACTGAATTCCACCTGCTGCGGGCGCTCGCCGAACATCCCGGCCACGCCCTCACCCGCCTGGAGCTGATCGAAAGGGGATTGGGCTACAGCTACGAGGGGCTGGACCGCACCGTGGATAGCCACATCAAGAACCTGCGCCGCAAGCTGACCAGGGCAGGCGCGGCCCAAGACCTCGTCGAAACGGTTTTCGGCGTCGGGTACCGACTGGCCGCGGTCAATCGGCCTCAGGGGGGAGAGGGAGGATGAACCGGCTCTGGGTGCAGCTTTCCCTGGCATTTGCCCTGGTGGTGCTGGTGACAGTGGGCGCCATCGCCTTTCTCGCCGACCTGACCGCCGGCCAGGCCTTCCGTCGCTATCTGTCGTTCACTGATTCGTCCCTCCACCAGGCCCTGGAGGAGCGCTTGGCTGCCTACTATCAGGCAAATGGTAGTTGGCACGGAGTCGAATCGCTTCTGGGACGGACGGCGACTATTCCCCGCCCCCTGCCCGGACCGGACCAGAGGAACAGGCCCGGCACCCTTGATCGGCGGGAAGGCAGGTTCCAGGTGCTCTTGGCCGATGCTGGCGGGCGAGTGGTCTTTGACAGCCAGGGAGGACATCCGGGGCGGAAACTGGCCTCCGACGAGCGGGCCGCTGCTCGTGACATCGAGGTGGATGGCGAGCGCGCCGGCCAGTTTGTGATCGCCTGGCCAGTGCGAACGGCCTCCCTGGGACCGTTGGAGCGAAGCTTTGTGAACCGCCTGCGCGAGCTGCTGGTGGTGGCTGCTCTGCTGGCGGCAGGGGTAGGCGTGCTGCTCGGTCTCGTCTTCAGTCGCAGTTTGACGGCCCCTCTCCAACGATTGGCGGTTGCCGCCCGCGCCGTCGCAAACCGCGATTTCAGCCGCCGCGTGCAGGTGGAGGGCAGCGCCGAGATGGCGGAAGTCGCCCAGGCTTTCAATGAGATGGTCAAGGCGCTGGAGCAGTCGGAGAAGCAGCGGCAGAACCTGGTAGCCGACGTGGCCCACGAGCTCCGCACTCCCCTCACCGTGCTACAGGGCAACCTCGTGGCCATCCTAGATGATGTGTACACTCTCGACAAGGCCGAGGTCGCTCGCCTGTACGACGAGACCCGCCTACTGGGCCGGCTTGTGGATGATCTGCGGGAGCTTGCGCTGGCCGACGCCGGACAATTGCGCTTGAAGCTTCAGCCAACAGACACCATCCCAATCATCCAGGCCACGATCGCCAGTCTGGCTCCGGCTGCTGAAGTCGAAGGGGTCTCTCTCTCAGCCCAGACGCCCGACGATCTACCCGCCGTCAACGCCGACTCCCACCGGCTAGCCCAGATTCTGCGTAACCTGCTGCTAAACGCCCTACGCCACACGCCGTCCGGCGGCTCGATTACCACGACGGCCTCCTGCGTGCAGGACACCATCGAGATTGCCGTGGCCGACACGGGGGTGGGCATCGCTCCGGAGGACCTGCCTTGCGTATTTGACCGCTTTTGGCGGGCGGATCCCGCTCGTGCGCGTGCGGCGGACTCTGCTCGTGCGCGTGCGGGACACGCCCGCTCTGGCCCCCGCGTTCACCGGTGGGCCGGCGGAACGGGACTGGGTCTGTCCATTGCCCAGAGCCTGGTAGTGGCCCAGGGCGGAAGGATCTGGGCCGAGAGTGTGCTGGGAGTTGGAAGTGTCTTCCGCTTCACACTGCCCGTGTCGAGCGATTGAACAAGTGAACAACTTCAGCCCGGAAGGAGTTTACCCTTTGAACACTGATTGGATCGTGAGCGCGGTTCTACTCATCATCAGCGGCTACGTGCTGGGCTCGATTCCGGCCACCTACCTGGCCGGCCGGTGGCTTGGGGGGAAAGACTTGCGGCAGTACGGCAGCGGAACCCTTGGCGGTTCGATGGTCTACGAACATGTGGGACGGTGGGCGGTCGCGCCCGTGGTCCTCTTTGACATCGGCAAAGCCGCCCTGCCGACCTGGCTGGGGCTCTACCTGGGCTTGGGGATGCCGGTCGCTGTGGCTGCCGGCATGGCCGCTGTCGTCGGCCACAATTGGTCGATTTTCATGCGCTTTCATGGTGGGCGGGGGCTCGCCACCTTCGCCGGGGTGTTGCTCGTCGTCTTTCCCTGGGGCCTGGTCTGCTTGGTGGCTCTCATGGCCGTTGGTTGGCGACTGGGCGACTCTGCGCCTTGGTTCCTGGCCAGCCTACTCGCGCTGCCGCTACTGGCCCATTTCGTCGGCGGGCCGGCCATCGTCTTGCCGCTCTGCGGCGCTATGCTGCTCATTACGCTCCTCAAGCGCTTGGAGGCAAACCGGCGACCTTTGCCTCCACCCGGTGTGGAGCGGCGCAAGGTCATCCAACGTCGCCTATTGCTGGACCGGGACATTGCCAGCCACGAAGCCTGGATCCAACGCCAGCCGGATCTGGAGAACTGAGTACCCGTGGCCAGATTTCCGACGTCTCGTTCGGTATCCCGAATGTCAGGAAGCAGTTGAGATGCACCTCCACCAGGGCCCTGGTCACGTACCAGAAGAGTTGGGACGTCTACCGCCGCCGCCGGGCGTGGGCAACTCATTTCAAGCGGGCAATTCGAGGAGTTGACATTGGGTGCATTGAAGGGTATAATAGTCGTGCCGTCCCTGATTCTGGACGGCACGCAATGGCAATCCGGCAGAGCAGTCTGGGCCTTCCGTGCCTGAACGGGGGTTTTCAAGAATGGAGCTGGTCTTGCGGCAGAGCACAACGCTTGGTAGCCAGG
>CBDUWJ010000313.1:0-3830 GCA_965370895.1 uncultured Anaerolineae bacterium
TTGTTTTTCTGGCACATTTCTGACACATCGAGGAGGACTCATGACCGACATTCGGTTCGGCACGGACGGCTGGCGAGCCCGCATCGCCGAGGACTATACCTTTGACAACGTACGCCGCTGCGCCCAGGGCTTTGCATCCTACATGTTGGACCAGGGCAAAAGCGGCGAGTCGATCATCGTAGGTTACGACCAACGTTTTGCCTCGGAGCATTTTGCCGTCTCTGTGGCCGAGGTCCTGGCAGCCAACGGCTTTCGGGTGCTGCTCACTGAAGGTGCCACGCCGACTCCGGTTATCTCCTACGCTGTGGTAGCCCAACAGGCAGCCGGAGCGGTCAACGTAACCGCCAGTCACAACCCACCATGGGACAACGGCTTCAAAGTGCGCGATGAGCACGGTGGCGCCATCGCCCCGGTCGGCCTGCTGCAGATCGAAAGCCTCATTCCGGGCATCAACGAGGTCAGCCGCGTCAACCTGGAGGACGCCCTGGCCCATGGGTCAATCGCCTGGTTTGACCCTGCTCCAGCCTACCTGGAACAGATCGCCCGGCTGATTGACGTCCAGCCCATCAAGGATGCAGGACTCACCGTGCTGGTGGATGCCATGTGGGGCAACGGCGCAGGCTGGTTCCCCCGCATCCTGGATGGTGGCAGGACCCGCGTCGTCGAGATCCACGCCGGGCGCAACCCTCTGTTCCCGGAAATGAGCCGGCCCGAGCCGATCCCGCCCAACACTGACGTGGGATTGGCCACAGTGCGGGAGATCAACGCCGACGTAGCCATCATCAACGACGGCGACGCCGATAGGATCGGCATCGGCGACGAACATGGCCAGTTCGTCAATCAACTGCAGGTCTACGCCCTGCTAGCTATGTACCTGCTCGAGGTACGGGGCGAGCGGGGAGCAATCGTCAAAACTCTGTCCACAACCTCCATGCTGGAGAAACTGGGGGTGATCTACGACGTGCCGGTATACCAAACGGGCGTGGGATTCAAGTACGTGGCGCCCAAAATGCTGGAGACCGATGCCCTCATCGGCGGGGAGGAAAGTGGTGGTTATGCCTTCCATGGCCACGTGCCCGAACGCGATGGCATCCTGGCCGGCCTCTATGTCCTGGACCTTATGGTGCGCATGGGCAAGACGCCTTCGCAGCTCATTGAACACCTATATAGCCAGGTGGGCGCTCACTACTACGACCGCATTGACAAGCGTTTCCCACCCGACCGACGCGAAGTCACCCAGCAGCGGATCATCGATGCCCGACCGGCCACGATAGGTGGCCTGGAAATGACCGGTCTGGATACCACCGACGGCTTCAAGTTTGGCCTGGCCGACGGCGGATGGCTGCTCATCCGCTTCTCCGGCACCGAGCCGATTATCCGAGTCTATTGCGAGACGACCGAGGAGGCCCGGGTCCAGCCGATTCTGGAGGACGGGCTGCGCATCGCTGGACTGGCAAATTGATCCAGCGAGAACCGAGCGGCATGGTACCGACGCCTTTCAGAGAGATGACGCCTCCACCGGGAGGGGCGGGGGCCGAGCAGTATATCGACTCACACGCCCATCTGGACTCCCCTCGATTCGACGCCGACCGCCAGGCCGTCATCGAGCGGGCCAAAGAAGCGCACGTGGCTGTCATCGTCAACGTGGGGACCGACCTGAAGTCCAGCCAGCAGGCCGTAGGGCTTGCCGCCGAGCACGACATGATCTACGCCGCCGTGGGGATGCACCCCCACCATGCAAAAAGACTGGATGGAACGGCCCTGGCCGGACTCAGGGAACTGGCTCAGCACCCCAAAGTGGTGGCCGTGGGCGAGATTGGGCTGGACTTCTATCGGGATCTTTCGCCCCGCGACGTACAGCAACGGGCCTTTCGGGCCCAACTGGCCTGGGCCGCCAAACTGGGTAAACCGGTTATCATCCACGATCGGGACGCCCACAAGGAGGTCATGAGTATCCTAGCTGATTGGGCGACTGGGCAAAAGAACTCGCCACTCGCCGGGCGGATGGGCGTGCTTCACACATTCTCGGGTGATAGTGCCATGGCCGAATGGGCAATGGACCTGGGCTTTTACATCTCGATTTCGGGACCGGTGACCTACAGGAATGCGCGCCAACTGCCCAAGATAGTGCAGTCGCTGCCGCTGGACCGCCTGCTGGTAGAGACCGATTGTCCCTACCTGGCACCCCATCCCCACCGGGGCAAGCGCAATGAACCAGCCTACGTCCGCTTGGTGGCTGAGCGGATCGCCACCCTTAGGGGCATACCACTGCACAGCCTGGCGGAGGCAACGACGGCCAACACCCGTCGCTTGTTTGGACTATGAGGTTCAGGGTTGGCACACGGGTTCTGGGAAGGACTTGGCCATCGAACCGTTCGGGCCTGACCTCAGAATGGGTCATCGAGCAGCAAACATCAAACTGGGAGAAGAAGTAGATTGAAGACGATCCCCATATTGGAACCGCTCGCAGACGATTTGGACCGGGTAGAACGCAGAATGCGCGAACCGGTGCACGCCCCCCCTTCAGGGGGGCTTGACAACCCCCAACTGACTGCGGTTCTTCAGCACTTGCTGGATAGCGGCGGGAAGCGCCTGCGCCCGTCCCTTGCACTGCTTGCCGGCAGCTTCTACCGGGCAGACCCGGACAAGCTGGTGTCCCTGGCTGCGTCGGTCGAGATGCTGCACACCGCCACCTTGGTCCACGACGATCTGATTGACGGCTCATTACTGCGCCGGGGCAATACCACCCTGAATGCCCAGTGGAGCTCTGGCGCTACCGTGCTCACTGGCGACTATCTCTTTGCCCGGTCGGCCGCCCTGGCCGCCGACACGGACAACGTGCGGGTGATGACCCTTTTCGCTGATACACTCATGGCCATTTGCAGCGGGGAACTGCGCCAGATCCTTGATCGCTCGGAAGTTCCGCGCCTCGACAGCGAGCAGGCATGGGAGACTGCCCTGGACCGCTACGACCAACGCATCCATGCCAAGACAGCGTCCCTCTTTGCGTTGGCCACCGAAGCGGCTGCAGTATTGGGCAGCGCGCCCGAAGCCCAGATGAGCGCGCTGCGCAACTATGGCTACCTCCTGGGAACCGGCTTCCAGATCGTCGACGACGTGCTCGACTTTCAAGGCGACCAAGACGCATTGGGCAAACCGGTGGGCAGCGACCTACGAGAGGGGATCGTCACTTTGCCGGTACTCTACTTCCTGCGGGATCACCCCGACGACGTCAGGGTAGCCGCCGTGGTACGAGCTGACCGCACCCACGGGAGCACCGGGGTTCGAATGGACGGCAGCGACGATGGCCTGGTGCGCGACGTCGTCGCCACCATCCGTGAATCGGGAGCTGTGGCCCAGGCAATGGAACGAGCCCGGGAGTTTATCACCATGAGTCAGACAGCCCTGGCACCCTTGCCCGACACAGAGTACCGATCCATCATGATCGCCCTCGCGGACTATACCATCTCCAGGCAGAAGTAGCCCGTGCCGGCGCCCCCCGGCGGGGAGCTGATCGGGTCCGAATGCTTGTCCAAATGGGAGAGTGGCAGGTACGTGTCTGACCGAGTCCGAATGGCTAAGGCCTCCGGCGGGGGGGAGGCCTCCCGCCTGCGAGAGGTTGTCCGGATAGCCGACCTGACAATCCTCATCGTAAGCTGGAATGTCCGCAGTCTGCTCCGCCGTTGTCTAGGTTCGATCTCCGAGCCACTGGGCTCGACACAGAACCACGCACCTTCAACCTCCAGCCTCCAACTCCGAACTGAGATCATTGTCGTGGACAACGCCAGTAGTGATGGCAGCGCAGAGATGGTCGGCGCCGAGTTCCCCCA
>CBDUWJ010000314.1:0-3826 GCA_965370895.1 uncultured Anaerolineae bacterium
GGTAAAAACGTGGTATAATCCTTAGGAATCATGCAGTGTGCACTGAGCTCTGACCTATGACAAACCGGGAGATAGCCGAGATTCTCGGCAGCATCGGCGATATGATGGACATCCTGGGCGAGAACCGTTTCAAGGTGCTCGCCTACCGGCGCGCCGCCGAGAACATCCTGAGCCTGGGGCAGGACATCCGCGTCTACTGGCGAGCGGGAACCCTGGAGGAGATTCCTGGCGTCGGCAGTGCAATCGCGGACAAGATCGATGAACTGCTGACCACTGGAGAGCTAGAGTTCTACGACCGCTTGCAGGACCAGGTTCCGCCTGGTGTCGTCTCCCTGCTAGAGATTCCCGACGTGGGACCCAAGACGGCCAGACTGCTGTGGGAGCAGATGGGCCTCCAGAGCGTGGCCGAGGTGGAGGCAGCGGCCCGGACCGGCGAGTTGCAGCGCCTGCCGGGCCTCGGCGCCAAGTCCGAGGCCAAGATTCTATCTGGCATCGAGGCATTGCACCGGCGCAGCGGCCGCATCCCCTTGGGCACTGCCTGGCCAGTGGCTACCGACCTTCTGGAAGGACTCAGGGCTGCTTGCCCGGAAGTATTGGAAGCCACTGTGGCTGGCAGCCTGCGGCGGATGAGGCCCACCATCGGCGACATTGACCTCCTGGCCGCGTCTGAAGTGCCGGCTGCAGTGATGCGCGCTTTCGCTGTGCTACCCAGGGTGGCCGAGGTAGTGCTCAGCGGCCGGACCAAGACGACGGTGAGACTGCACAACGGCCTGCAGGTTGACCTGCGGGTCCTGGAGCCAAAGCGTTGGGGCGCTGCACTCCAGTATTTCACCGGCAGTCGCGCCCACAACGTCCGCGTGCGGGAGATCGCTCAGAAACAAGGCCTCAGTCTGAGCGAGTACGGCTTCAAACGGCAGGATGGTGGCCAGGATGCTGGCGAGATCCTCTGTCCCGAGGAGGCCAAGGTATATGAGACACTGGGCTTGCCCTGGGTTGCCCCCGAACTGCGCGAGGATCGAGGCGAGATCGAGGCGGCAGTAGCAGGGGCCTTGCCCCGGTTGGTCGAGTGGGACGACATCCAAGGCGACCTGCACGCCCACACCGACTGGAGCGACGGCGCGGGCACCTTGGCAGAGATGGCCGAAGCAGCACAGGAGCGAGGGTATCGCTATCTGGTCATCTCCGACCACACCCAGAGCCTGGGCATCGCCAACGGCCTGACGCCGGAGCGCCTGCGCGCCCAGAGGGTCGAGATCGACACCCTGAACGAGCAGTGGGACGGCTTCAACCTGCTCCAGGGTTGCGAACTGGAGATCAAGGCCGATGGCAGCCTGGACTTTACCAACGAGGTGCTGGCCGAACTCGACTTTGTCGTGGCCTCAGTGCACAGCTCCTTGCGGCAGGAGCGAGCCCAGATCACCGCGCGGGTGATGAATGCCCTGCACTGTCCTTATGTCGACGTCATCGGCCATCCGTCCGGCCGAATCCTGGGCCAGCGCGAGGAGAGCGCGGTAGATCTAGATTCCGTCATCCAAGGCGCCGCTGAAACGGGTACGTCCCTGGAAGTGAACAGCATCCCCGCGCGCCTTGACCTGGACGACGTACACGTGCGCCGGGCGCTGGAGTTGGGCGTCAGAATCGCCATCAATAGCGACGCCCACCACCCCGGTGGGCTGGATAGCCTGCCCTTCGGCCTGGCGACGGCCCGGCGTGGCTGGGCCACAGCATCCGACGTGCTCAATACTATGACAACGGACGAACTTGGTACCTGGCGACAAGCCAGGATCGCACAACACCTTACGACTTAGGAGGAGAATCATGACGCAATACGATGCGGGTCCTGGAGACTGGAGCGACCGAGAATGGGAGGCGCCTGACTTTGAGCAACAACCCCAGACCAAGCGCCCACGGCTGACCTTGCCACCCTGGGCCTTGCTGGCCATCCTCGTCGCCATCGTGATCCTGCTGTGTGTGGGACTGGTCCTGATCGTCCGGGCCATTCGAGGAGGAGGCGCTCAGGAGACCCCCACACCCGCGGCCACGTCCGCCATCGTGGTCCCGCCCACGGCCACCCTGTCGCTGGACTTGCCAACGGCAGTACCCAGCCAGCCAACCCCAACATTGGTGCTTCCCACTGAAAGCCCGACAGAACCACCACCCCCTGCCGAAGTGGCGCCCGGGGTCACGGTCGTGGTCAAGGGGACGGGGGGCACTGGTTTGAGTTTGCGGGCCAAGCCCACGACGGAGAGCAAGCGGGTAGGCGTCTACAAGGATGGCACAGAGATGACCGTGCTGGACGGCCCTGAAAGAGCCAACGGGTACATATGGTGGAAGCTCCGTGCGCCGGACGGCAAGGAGGGCTGGGGCGTTACCAAATACCTGGCGCTCCGCCCGTAGCAATGGCCGAACTGCAATCTCCCTTGATGCCAGCGTGCAACCTACGTCGCCGCAGAGCGTAGGGGGGAGTAGTTCGCTATCACACACGGGGAGGCCCTACCATGAGCAAGAGACTACGGCGTTCGCGCCAAAATCGCTGGATCGCAGGCATCTGTGGGGGCCTGGGCGAGTTCTTTGGGTTGAGCGCTTTCTGGTTCCGGCTGCTGTTTTTTATCCTGCTCCTGCCAGGCGGCTTGCCGGGCCTGTTGCCCTATCTACTTCTGTGGATCATCATCCCGCTGGATGAGGGCCAGTAGCGCGCAACGGCGCTCGAACCGTTGTGCCCATCGCATGCAGCAGCCCCCTGTACCCCAGGGGGCTGTTTTGCACCCCAGCCGTGAGCGCAGCAGAACGCCTTGTTTCGGCCCTGGCGTAGCCTGGCATCCACCGGAACCAGGTTACCCCGAGGCAGGAGCCAATACCAGAATGGAATTCCGGGAACCCAGACGGACTGGCTTGGAGGCATGGGAGCTGAACCGGGGCGCAATATAGTGATTACCCTCGATCTGCCAATATCCCTCAAGAGCCGGCTTAGCCAGGGCCACCCATGGGTCTACCGCAACCAGATCCATGCCCCACCCGACCTACCATCCGGTACGTGGGTGCGGGTGCGTTGCGCTGGTTTCTCGGCCTTTGGGCTGTGGGATGCCACCAGTTCTATCGCCGTGCGCCTCTTTTCCCGCCGGCGGGTACCCGGCGCCAACTGGGTCGCCGACCGGGTAACCGAGGCATGGCAGACGCGAGCCCCGGTGCGCGGCAGCGCCACATCCGCTTACCGTTGGGTATACGGTGAGAGCGACGGGCTGCCCGGCGTCGTCGTGGACCTCTACGACCAGTTTGCCGTCATCAGGACTTATGTCGAGAGTGTGGAGGATCTAGTGCCCTGGGTGGCCGACGCGCTGCATGCCCACACGCCCTTGCAGGGCATACTCTGGCGCCCGCCAGGCCGAAAGCCGGAATCGGTATGGGGACGGCTGCCTGAAAGCGACCTCATCGTCGAAGAGCACGGACTTCTCTTCGGCGCAGACCTCTTTGCCGGGCAAAAGACCGGCCTCTACTTCGATCAACGCGAAAACCGCCTGACCCTGGCCTCCTGGTGTCAGGATCAGACCGTGCTCGACTGCTTCTGCTACACCGGCGCTTTTTCGCTCTATGCCGTGCGCGGCGGCGCGGCCTCTGTCACGGCCTGCGACGCCGCTGCCGGGGCGGTCGCAGCTGCCCAGCGCAACTTTGCCCTCAATGGCTTTGACCCCGCCCGGCACTCATTCCTGGTCCAGGACTGCTTCGAATTGCTAGAGCAAGCCGCCGCCGAGAATCGCCGTTTCGACATTGTCGTTCTCGATCCCCCCAGCTTTGCCCGCGCCCGGCATGGCCGCCAGGCGGCGGAGAG
>CBDUWJ010000315.1:0-3824 GCA_965370895.1 uncultured Anaerolineae bacterium
CCCCCCCAGCGATAGCGGTGGATCTTGCCCGATTTGCTAATCACGCGGTGGCAGGGGATGAGATAGGCCACGGGGTTCCTGGCAATGGCGCCAGACACGGCGCGGGCGGAATCGGGATTGCCGGTGTAGGCCGCAACATCCTGGTAGCTGACCATCGCCCCAGGCGGGATGGCCAACAGCGCCTGCCAGACCTTGACCTGAAAGTTGGTGCCTTTTAGCCGCAAGTGGAAGGGCCGGGACCGGTCTGCCGGAACAGGAGCAAAGATCTCAGCGACCAGGGGTCGAGTCTGAAGGCGGTCTTGGACAAAGGTGGCCCGGGGCCAGTCGCTGCTCAGCCGTTCCACAGCCGCCGGGAGGTCGTCCCCCTCGACAAAGTGTAAAGCACAGATGCCCCGACCCGTGGTCGCCAGCAGGCACGTGCCAAAGGGCGTGTCATGAAACCCGAAGGTAATCTGCAACCCGGCACCTCGCCCCTTGTACTCGCCCGGTGTGATCGCCTCAAATGAAACGAACAGGTCATGGAGCCGGCTGGGGCCGGATAGACCAGCATCGAGCGCAGTATCAAGGACGCTCTGCGATTCCAGTAGCCTTTCCTTGGCGTATTCAAGCGTAAGGTAGTGCAGGAACTGCGTAGGGCTAATGCCGGCCCAACGCTTGAAGAGCCTCTGAAAGTGGTACCTGCTCAGGTGCACGCTGCTCGCAATTTCATCCAGGCTGGGACGGTCCCGGAAGTTGGCCTCCAGGAAGCCAATGGCTTGTTCGACGCGGTGGTAATCTCGGGATTGTTGTGCGAATTCACTTTCCATCATGCGTCAAGTATACCAGATCTGCGGCGGAATTTCCACCCGGATCTTGCGGCTTGCGTGATCCCAGCTTTGCTGGTCCTGGCAGTTGAACTAGAGCAACCGATTCAGCGCCGGAGTAGCGCCTTTGCACCACAGCAGCGCCAGCGCGCTGGGGCCATCCGTGACTGAACCCTGCCTCGCCAAACGCAGGGCTTGAACGCCGGGAACGAGGCGTGTCTCCACCAGCCCTCGGCGTGAGCTCGGCCGAATGCTCCGTGGGCTCGCGGTGGGCGCCCAAGGTGACGCCGGTCGCGAGATAGATACAAGCTGCCTGGCTGGAGATGTCGTTGGAGGTGTAGAACTGGCCGATGTAGCACATGTCGTCGGCTTTCCCGCCGACCTGTTCCAGTGGCTTGCTGCGGGCCTCTTTCTCAGGCGTCAGGCATGGCGACAGGCCGCCAGCGGCCACCTCGTTGCACCAGTCAGCGGCGGACTGGTGTATACGTTCAACCAGGTGACTTCACTCCCACTGCTCGCATCGTACTCGAAAAGCAGGGCGGTGCAGCGGGGTGAGCATGAAAGGAGGTTGAAACGGCATGCTTCCTGCCGGTTCTTTGGAGAGTACGCCGGTCTCGCCAGAATACCAGATTGACAGCTTCACAGACCCAGGCAGAACCTCAGCCGCTGATCGATCTGATGCATCTCGCTCGCCGTCAAGGCTCCACGCTGGTCTTTCAGCATGGAGCGATGTAGTAGCTGGAGTTGGGCCAGGGCCACATACGACGGATGAGTTACCCCCTGCTCCCGCCGCTCGAGGTAGAACACCTGAGGGAGGCGATGCGCGAGCAGTAGTTCGAACTCGGGCCTTGACTTGTGCTTGTCCTTGACACTGTAGATCGGTGCAGCTAACACATACTCGTAGCCAGACTGCGTGGTAATGGCGTCGCTCTGCACAACCAGCACCGGTCGTAGTTTGAACTGGATTTCCGCTGTGAACCCCGCATCCAGTTCGTCGATGCGGTCCGGCCGCTCGGAGTGAGCTACCGCCCTCAAGGCTGTCTTCTTTGCCGCAAAAGGCACGCTGGCCAGATAGACCTGCCCCCGTTCGGGGTATTCGCGGGTAGGGGTGTCCATTATCCGCTATTGGGCTTGACTCGCGTTCGTCAGGGCTGTCTGCACCAGATAATCAGCGTATTCTTCGGTCGTCAATTCGTTGGCAAAGTCGAATGCCTGGACCGAGAGATCAAACGGGACGGCTGGTTCGGGTGGCAGGGCCAGGAGGATGATGTTCTGATCCTGACGGTGAATGAGGAAGTGGGTTCCGGATGGCAGTTCGTGGCGTATGCTCTCGGGAAGGGTTACTGCTCCCTCTTCATCCAGCTCGACGATCATAGCTTCTGTCATCTTTCGCCTCATGTCCGTATGGTCAGGGTTGCATCAGGAACCGATGTCTTGCGTCTTTCATTGTAGCATGTTAGGATTGAGAGGGCAAGTCAGGAGGTTTGCTTGCATGGTCGCGTACTATGCGCAGGTGGCGGCTGACAGACCGGCACCGCCTCACCATTGTAGCAGCGGTTCACACCACAGCAGCGCCTGCGCGCTGGGGCCATCCGTGATTGAACCCTGGCGCGTCAAACGCCGGGCTTGCTCGACGGGAACGAGGTGTATCTCCACCAGCCCTCGGCGTGAGCTCGGCCGAATGCTCCGTGGGCTCGCGGTGGGCGCCCAAGGTGACGCCGGTCGCGAGATAGATACAAGCTGCCTGGCTGGAGATGTCGTTGGAGGTGTAGAACTGGCCGACGCAGCGCAGGTCAGCGTCTCTTCCGGCGACCCCTTCCAGGAGTTCGCGGCGGGCGACTTCCTCAGACTGGACCAGTCTCAGCGAACGTCGGGTTCGCGACTGGTTCAGTCTTGGTGGGAGGCCGCCGCCGGGCACCCCATAGCAGCAGTCGTCAACGGATTAGTGGATGCACTCAAGCAAGTGGCTTCTCTCTGTCAGCTCCTATTGTACTTTGAGAACTGGGGAGGGGCGCGCACGGATGAAGCCACGAGAAAGGTCATGCCGGTTGTAGCACAGGTAGAGGTATTCCAGTTGCCTCGCTGTAGAGCACGTCGGGACAGAAATCCACGTCGTTGGGCCAGACCAGGGTGCCGATTTCCGGGTCCACGCGTGCGCGCTTAAAGAACTCCAGATCCTCCAGCGGCACAAAGACCCCGCCTCGACCAACGACCCTGTCTTTGAAATCCAACCTGGCCTGTTTACCGTCCGCAAACGTCAATTCTAGCCAATAGTCTTGGATGTAGCGAACGTGTATGACTCTTGGAAACACGTGAACCTCCCTCAGTCCAATGGTGGGATCTTTTCTGCTGGCTGGTCCTCTCGCAGCATTTGCCAGTTCGCCATCAATTCGCTTTGGTGCAAGGTGGTCCACTCCACCACCATCGAGATTGCCCGGCGGGGTAGGTTGCTTGCGAGGATAGCGATTGGACTGATCCCCACTTGCGCTTCAGAATTGCCATAGACAGCGTGGAAATGTGGAGGAGGATGATCATCGAAGTACATGCGAATGATGATCCCAAAGAAGCGACTGATTTCTGGCATCTTCCACCTCCGCTGCACGGCAGTTCCTTGAGCCTGCGCCCAAGTAGTGTAGCACACTCTGTCTCGATGGGCAACAACGCAGCGTGTCCGGTCATGTGTGATTGCGTGGTCCAGGGAGGCAGTCCCGGCCTTGATCCGGTTAGATGGCTATTAGTGGGTATCAGTCGAGGTCCGTGAGCGTGTATTGAGCATCGATCCTACGTCAGCAGCGGTTCACACCACAGCAGAGCCTGGGTGCTGGGGCCGTCGGTGATCTCGCCCTCGCGGGCCGTACGGAGCGCCTCCTGGACCAGCACTAGCCGCATCTCCACCAGCCCTCGGCGTGAGCTCGGCCGAATGCTCCGTGGGCTCGCGGTGGGCGCCCAAGGTGACGCCGGTCGCGAGATAGATACAAGCTGCCTGGCTGGAGATGTCGTTGGAGGTGTAGAACTGGCCGA
>CBDUWJ010000316.1:0-3822 GCA_965370895.1 uncultured Anaerolineae bacterium
AATCTGCCAGCAGTGGCAAATCGGAGCTTGCCGTCCAGCGTGTCCAACCACGGCTCGCCGCCGCATCGACTGCACCTTGCACACTACCGCAGCAAGACATCCAGATTGTCGGGGCTTATCGGCCGCACGCCTGCTTTGATCTCCTTCATCCTGGTCGTCCGTGCCGCATTGACCGGACTCGGCACGCCCTTTTCCTGGCCCTTCTGCACCACGTAGCGGTTCATGAAATCAACCTCTGGTCAGCGGCCCCTTCCCAGAGGAAGGGTATTGTGCCTCCAACAGCCCCTAACCTGACTGACGCCGCGGATTCTTCAGACCTGTGTCCAGTTTGCTCTTGACCTCGCGCTTCACCCGAGCGGCGAGGACAGCATCATGCTCGGCCAGGAACGCGTGCACTGCCTGCGGGTCAGGGACGACCAACGCTCGCAGGGCCCACGACAGCGCCTTGACAACCATGTCGTCATGGTCATCTGCCAACAAGCGACATACCGCCAGGGTACGGGGCACATCCCCTTGGCCTCCTTGGGATCGCAAGTTGAGCGCCACAGTACTGACCAGCGCGGCCCGTCGCCACCACCGATCCTCGGAGAGCGCCCACTCGTAGATCAGCCTGTCGGGTACCTGCCCAGCCCGCCAGGCTGGTCCCGCCAGAGTGCGAGCGAAGGAGTCGACTGACCACCAGCTGTTGATGCCACGCCCCAGCCCCTGGAGCTCGGCCTCGCCGAGGCTGCGGAACGCCGCCCTATGAGCCTGGATCAACTCGTAGGCTGGACCTCGATAGGCATAGTTGTCGACAAGCTCCCGAACTAGGTCGAGCACGAACTGGGGATCCGCCCTTTTCAGCTCCCGCGAGTACTTGCGGCGGATCGCCCGCACGTTTGGGGTATTCTGAACTGGCAAAGCGCGTATTTCGGCGTCGATCGCTGCAGCAGTCAGCCTCACGTCCTTCAGGTTAGATCCTTGGTCCATCTGCGGTCTCCCAGGACTACTGGCTATGGCAACTCGGACAAGATGGTAGAAACCTCTTCATCGAAGCCCACGTTGCCGGGAAATGGGTGCCCTGAGCGACGATACCAGTACTTGCTGTTGGTGATGTCCGGCTCCTTTCGGTGCAAGTAGGCATGGATCCACATGGCATAGTCATCGTACATGCTCTGGACGATCCGGTGGGCCGTATCCCAATCATCGTGCAAATCGTACCAGAGGGCCTTCAAGTGATCACTTTCAAGGCTTCCGGGCTCACCAACCTTCCTCAGTTCGTCAATGGTCATGCCTGCCTCCTGCATCCACTAGCCCCCACTGTCAGGGCCAGAAGGAGCGACGCGAACCGTCTGCTCCTGAGTATAGGTTACCAGCCCCGGCGCAGCGCCGGGGATGCGTCGCACGTGGCGTCGCCGAGTGTAAGCCACGGCGACGTCGGGCTCGTCTCGCAAGCGTGAGAAGTAGGCGGCCAGCTCAGCGGCGCAGCGGATCGTCTCGGGAGGCAGCTCCCGCCCTAACGAACGGACGATGACGTGGGCGCCGGACACCCCGCGGGCATGGAACCACCAGTCGTCCCCCTTGGCCCGCCTGAAAGTGACCTCGTCGTTTTGCCGGCTGTTGCGGCCCACCAGGATGCTGAACCCGTCGGGTGAGACAAGGGACAGCGGCTTGCTGCGTGCCGCTTTGGGCAACTTGCCTTTCTTCACGCGCAGGTATCCCGCTCCGGCCAGGGCTACCCGCACTTGATCGATCTCGGGGCGGTTGGTAGCCAATTCCAGATCGGTTTCCAACTGCTCCAGGTCGCGCAGCGCCAGCTTCGCCCCCTCCAGTCGGGCCGGTCCGCCCTCGGCTGCCCGCCGTGCCTTCCGATAGCGGGTAAAACAGGCCTGGGCATTGGCTGACGGCGACTTGACCGGGTCCAGCGGGATGCGCAGCGGTTTGCCGCTTCCGGTCTCGGCCACCAGTTCCTTCTGGCCCGGCGTGACCGTGTGAGCGTAGGCCAGAATCCACTCGCCCCATTGGCGCCACCGATCCGCTTTGGAGGCTCGCTCCAGAGAGCGCTCCAGTGCATCGCGGCGGCGCTCCAGGCGGGCGCGGGCCTTGACGATGGCCTCCTGGACAGGGCGCTTGGCGGTCGCGTAGGGATCTGCGCTGGCGATGGCCATGGTGTAGGCCTCAATGGCCTGGCTGATCGAAGGAACAGGCAACGGATCTCCACGGTGGGTGATCGGGTAGGGCGCATAGACCACTGGCTGACCCCCTTCCAGTACCAGGGTGGGTAACCAATGGCCGTCGTGCAAAGGCGCCAGGAGTTCACCGATCGTTTCGAGGAGTGGTGTGAGGCGCTCTACCTGGGCGATACTGGCCCGAGGCTGACCCAGGGCGCGAAAGGCGATCTCGCGGGCCAGCAAGGGGCTCATCCCGCGCACTCCCCTCACCAACACCTTCCACACCTGCGCATCGGGCTCGGAAGCAGCCAAGATCTGCCGCAGCCGGTATTCGGTCAGGTCAGGGGGAGGCAGCTTGGCCTGAGGTGGGGGTGGTCTGTAGGGCTGGCCCGGAAGGATCGGCCGTGTGGGGCTCATCTGTGGCCCCACCCGCTTGACCACGTCCAGCACCACGTCGCCAGAACCCACCAGCATGATGTTGGAGTGGCGGCCCATCACCTCTACCACCAACTCGCTGCATCCCCATTCTGAGTGGTCAAACTCCAGGCGCAAGATGCGCTCGAATGGAGGCTGCTCGATGGCCGAGACAATGGCGCCCCGGGCGTACTTGCGGAGTAGAAGGAGTAAACCCGTCTCCCTATCCACTCCCCGTCGCAGCTTTTCCGATGCCAGGAGCAGGCAGCCCAGTTCGGCATGGGCTGAGGCCAGCAGGTAGTGCCGCTCTCGCCGGGCATAGATCTCCAACCCCACCGACAGCCTGTCGGGCAGGAGGACCTGTTGCACTCGCCCACCGAGGATGGTGGCACGCAGCTCACCAGCCACGCAGGCCATGGTCAACGCATCAAAGAACATGAATGATTCTCACGTTCCAGCCTCCCTGAAGCTCCTGGGCCATAACGCTGTCCGGTCTGCCGCGCACCCGAGGCAGCTTTGCTCTAGAAGATCGTCGCGAACCTCCAGGGCCGTGGTGTGGGCCAAAAATCTACCAGTCGAGGTTCAGAATGCGGATGAATTGGTCAAGGTCATCGCCCCCGCGGACGCGGACGCGCCGCATGGTGAAGAGATCGCCGGTAGCATGGGTGGCGCCTTGTGCGGTAAGGACCCCACCCCAGAAATCGGCTGAGCGAAGCACATCAATGACAAACTGATCGTAGCGACCAGCGGGGTAGGCAAAGAAGCGCGTGGTGTCGCCAGTCCGGGCCTCGATGGCCTCTTTGGGGGCCAGGATCTGAAAGACGACATAGTCGAACCCCCGATTGCGCATGTCGGGGTGGTCGTAGCTGTGGGGTTCAAACCTCATGCCGCCCGCATGCATCTCTTGGACCTGGTCCCACGACAAAAAGTCGGGATTCTGGGCGTCTATCGGCGCGGAGATAAGAAAGAAGGTACCCACAAAGCCAAAGCGTTGCAGGCGCGGGAAGGCGTGAGTGTAGGTGTCGACGTACCCATCGTCAAAGGTGAGCACGATCGGTTTGGGCGGCAGCGGTTTGCCGATGGTCAGGTGCAAGGCCAGATCGTTGAGGGTGATGCCCTCATAACCCTCCTGCCTGAGGTAGCGGAGCTGCTCTTTGAAGTTTTTGGGTGTGACTGACAGGTCACGGCGGACCGCATCCGCACCGGGCGGCGGGTCGTCAATATGATGATACATCAGAATAGGCACTCGCGCCTGACG
>CBDUWJ010000317.1:0-3814 GCA_965370895.1 uncultured Anaerolineae bacterium
CGGGCGAAAGCCAAACTCAATCCCCTCTCCGCAGCTCGCAGACTAAAGATATCCTCCAGACCGTCGAGAAGACGATACAGGTCAAAGCTCCTTTCCTGCAGCGTCACCTGACCGGCCTCAATTCTGGACATCTCCAGCACGTCATTGATAAGGGCCAGCAGAAGCTCGCCGCTGCGGTTGATGATGCCCAGGTACGAGTGCTGATCTGCGCTCAGGCCCGGATCCCTATCCATCACCTGGGTGAAACCCAGGATGGCGTTGAGCGGCGTGCGCAGTTCGTGGCTCATATTGGCCAGAAAAGCGCTCTTGGCTTGATTGGCAGCCTCGGCTTGACGGCGGGCTGCCTGCAGATCGCTGATGTCGTGATAGATGGCGACAAAACCAACCTTCTCCCCAGCAAGGATCAGGGGCAGGGCCAGCAGGTCGACCTCCACCAGAGAGCCATCCTTGCGCGTGCGCCTGGTGGTCACCTGCACGCGTCCCTCGCTGATGACCTGCTGGCTGTATCTCTCGCCCTCCGCTCGAATCGCTTCGTCGTTGGCCACTATGTCATCCAGGTGTCTGCCAATGACCTCCTCCTGGGAATACTTGAATAGCTTCTCCGCCATCGGATTCCAGGAGACAATGTCTGCATTCAGGTCAGCGGTCACCACAGCGACGGGGTTGTTGACAAAGAGTGCTTCAAAGTACTCCTTTTGGCGGCGGATTTCCTCCTCAAACTGCTTGCGTTCGGTAATGTCCTCCGTGCTTCCTTCGTAGTAGAGCACTTGACCCTGCTCGTCACTGACCACCCGGGCGGTATCGTTGACCCACACCGCCTTGCCGTCATACCGGCGGAGCACGGCTTCAAAATCCCGTACGACCCCTTCCCGTTCCATCGACGCCTTCCACCGCTCGCGTTCGTCCGGGTCCGCGTAGAGGCCAGCTGGGTCGAGCGCCAGCAGAGTCTCCCGGCTCGGGTAGCCCAGCATCTGTAGCATGGCTGGATTCGCGTCCAGGATCCGCCCCGCGGGCGTGGACCGGTAGAGTCCCACGGGAACGCCGTCGAACAGGGTACGATACCGTTCCTCGCTCTGACGGAGCTCGGCCGTGCGCTCAGCCACCAGTTCCTCCAGGTGCTCCTGGTAGTTCTGCAGCTCCGCCTCCGCCCGTTTGCGTTCCTCGATGTCCTCGATGCTTCCTTCGTAGTACAGCACCAGGCCGCTGTCGTCCCGCACGGCTCGTGCCGTGTCGTGGACCCAGACGACGCTGCCGTCGTACCGGCGGAACCGGGTCTCAAAGTCGCGAACGATCCCTTCCCGCTCCATCAACGCCTGCCACCTCACACGTTCTTCCGAGTCCGCGTAGAGGCTAGCCGAGCTGTTCACCAGCAAGTCGTCCTGACACGGGTAGCCCAACATCTGCACCAGGGCCAGATTGACATCGACGATCTGCCCACCTGGCGTGGTTCGGTAGAGTCCCACAGGCATGCCGTCAAACAGGGTTCGGTACCGCTCCTCGCTCACCCGCAGTTCAGCGGTGCGTGCCTGTACAAGTTCCTCCAGGTGCTCCTGGTATGTGCGCAACTCGACCTCAGCACGCATCCGCTCAGCGATCTCCCGCTGCGCCTGATCGAATAGTCGAGCATTCTCGATGGCAATCGCAGCCTGACTGGCGACGGTCTCCAACAGGACCTGGTGCGACTCATCGTAAACATAAGGAGTGGTATAGTGGTTGACAACAATGGTGCCCAACACACGCCCGTCCCTCACCATGGGCACAGCCAGGGCCGACTCTGCCCGTGCGCCGACGATGATCAACCCCAGTTTGCGCTTCCCTTCGGTCACCCCGGCTGGCAGCAGCAGTGATTTGCGGTGCTTGATGACATGGCCGCTGAGACCGACATCCGCCGGATAACGTGCGCCCGGGACTATGTCGTCCGGGTTGGTGCTAAAGCCGCATTCGAGTTCGTGGCGCGCCTGATCGTAGAGCATGATGACCATGTCCTCGGCAGGTATCACCCGTCGCGTCTGCTCATAGATGAGTTGCAGCACCTCATCCACTCGCAGCGTGGAAGACAACGCCTGGCCGACGTCGGTCAATGTGGCCAGTTCCGCCACGCGCCGCTCTGACTCGCCAAATAGTCGGGCGCTTTCGATCGCAATGGCAGCCTGCTGTGCAAACAGGTTCACCAGGTGCAAATCAGCGGGTGTGAACTGCCGGGCCGGGTCCGTAGTTGCGGTGGTAAAGACACCAACGAGTCGACCGGCCACCACAAGCGGTACGGCCAGAGTGGCGTGGACATGAGCATACTGTGACAAGCCTCCCGCCCATGCGTGGTAATCCTTGATGTACAACGGTTCGCCGGTTTGGGCTGCACGACCCATCGCCCCCTCACCAAGCGCGTGGCGCGTCCCTGCATAGTCTTGGCCGAGGTTGTAGCTAACGACTACGCGCAGATCCTGGCTTGCATCGTCGTACAGGGCCAGCTCACCGCCAGTGGCATCCAATAATCCTGCCGCGCGTTCCACAATAGCCTGGAGCAGAGCCGGTAGTTCCAGCTCACCGGTGATATCGGCCATGGTGGAACGCAGGGCATCCAGTTCGTCAGCACGCTGCCGCTCTGCAGCAAGCAGCCGGGCCCTGCCGATGGCGAGACCAGCTTGCTGAGCGGCTGCGGTGAGCACATCAAAGTCCGCGGCAGTGAAAGCGCGGGTCCGGCGGCTTTCGGCGACCAGCACTGCCAGCACTTCTCCTCCGATTCGGACCGGCACATCCACCTCGGAGCCGCCCATGCCAAAGAAGTAGCGAGGCTCCTGAGAAACATCTGGCCAGTAGTGCAACTGGCCATCCAGGAGCGCACTCTCGCTCAGTCCCTGCCCCGGCTGGACGCGGATCGGAGGGTCTTCGAACCCGACACTGGCAACCGGCACTCGGTCGCCCGTGGCTTCGTCCACCATCAGGAGCGCCAGGACATCGTAGCCCAGGGTATCGTGTAGGCCGTCCACCACGCGCAGGCAGATCTCATTCTCTTCCAGCGTGGCAGCCAGCTCCGCGCTCAGCCTGACCAGGGCAGTCTGTCGCGCAGCCTGGGCTCGCGTGGTTGCCAGCGGATGCTCTCGCACGGCCTCTGCGCGCTCAGTCTCGCTCCCCCGGATCTCGACTTCGGCAAGCGGCACGCCACCCGGCATCGCGGTCCCCTGCCGCCGGCTAGTTTCCCACTGCACTGCCGTCCGGAGATCCTCCAGCCACGGGCCCGATGTCAGCGAGGGTTCCAAGACAAGTAAGCGTTTTGCGTGGTCGATGCCGGCTGGCAAGGCCCCGCTGGCAAATTCGCGGGCAACCTGCGCCTGAAGCGCGTCCGCCACGGTTCGATGCAGCGAAAGGCGCTCCTTCACCATCCACTGCTCGAACCCCGCAGCTCTGTCCACGCAGAATGCCTCCAGAAACTCGCCCCGGTAGAGTTCCAAGGCCCCCTCGATCTGTTCTGCGCCAAGGTTTCGTTCCAGGTCCGTCACGTCCAGCCTGACGTCCGCCTCCGGATTCAATCCAATGGTGTCCCGGGCGAGGGTGAGGTAGTCGCCCAGGTGCTGGCGCAGGTTGGAGACGGCCGTGCGCAGGTCCTCGAGCGCCCTGTCAGGGGCTCGCTCCCCCCACAGCAGTTCCGCCAGCGCCGCCCGCGCAATCGCACGGCGCTGGCAAGCCAGGTAGACCAGGAGGGCTTCCGCTTTGCATGTGGCGTGTCCGGTCACCACCTCGCCTTCGAGTTCTATTGATAGTCCACCAAGAGTAGAGATTCGCAACATCGCTTTCATTCCTCACACTGGGAGCCCAA
>CBDUWJ010000318.1:0-3804 GCA_965370895.1 uncultured Anaerolineae bacterium
TCCCTACCACGGGCAGAGGGCAACGCTCAGTCAAGCTCGTCAAACTTGAATGCTTCCACCACTTCCTCGTGTTCTGAAGCCTCTTCCAGCGCTTCTTCGACGTCGTCGGTGAGGACGGTGGTGTACAGCTGGGCGGCATAGGCCTCCAGTTGTTTGATCGTCGCCTCGTCGTCCCCCTCAATGAGCATGAAGAGCGCAGAATTGCCCGGCCTTAGGCGGTTCCCCACGTCTTTCATAAAGTCCCGATCAATGGGCTGGTGGGCTCGTCCACCCAGAATGGCGCCCAGTCCTATGCCCGCTAGCAAGCCAGCGATCGGCCCTGCGAGGACAAGGCCAACGAGCAGGCCCCAGAAGGCCCCCCGGCCGGCCCCTGAGCCCGCAGTCCACTCTGACGTCTTTCTGGTCTTGACCTTGCCGTTCTCGTCCTTGACGACCACCGTCGCGCTCTCGATGGCAACCTGACCGTCTTTGGCCAGCTTCTCGAGCTCTTTGAAGGCCGCCTTGGCCTGATCCTCGCTGTCCACGCGGCCAATCGCGTATCGGGGACCAGGCGGCATCTCGAACACCAGTACTGCAAGTTGTTTCATGTTGGACCTCCCTATTGTTTGCTATTCTTGCCTCACACGACGTCCAAGGGACCCGTTTTCTGGCGACTTTGTCGCAGAGTTGACAGCGACTCCCGGACAAGCCGCCTGCAACTCTGTACAGTTGCGCGTGTCGGTCCCAAGAGACAGGCTACAACCGCCCCGGACATTCAGGGGGACAATCCCCCCAAGCGCCTGTGCGCTGCCTTTGGATGCGTTTCCGCTAGCCAGTTCCCCACCTGCGTGCGGTGGCGCGCTTCGAGCTTGGTCAAGGGGCGTTTGCGCTTCATCAACTCGTGAACCTGGTCGAAGCTCAGCCCGTGTACCTTCATCAGGTACGCTGCCAGCAGGGTGGCAGAACGGCCCCGTCCCTTGGCACAGTGAACCAGCACAGTGCGGCCCTGCGACACCTGCTCCTGGATCCAGGCCACACCCCTGTCCAGGATTTCCGGCGGCGGGGCGGCCATGTCCAGCACCTTCAACCGCAGGGTTTGGATGCCGTGCTGCTCGTAGAAGCCGACGTCGTCGTCCCGCTCGGCGCGGATGTTCAACACGGCATCAATTCCCTCGGTTAGCAGGAAGCGGTAGTCCCGTTCGTAGGTCGGCGCGCCGCCGAGCCACAATTCCTCAGGGATCTCCCCGTCCGGCGTGATCTGGGTGAACCAGTCGTGGCCATAGATCTCTTCGTATATGTAGCGGATGGCAGGATAGAGCTTGTCGAATGCCCGATGAAATAGAGTCACGGGGACTGTGGTCCCGGCTGGGCCATCACCTTTGCCACTGAGCGCACCTCCAGCCAGTCCTGCTCTCTGGGCCGCTGCGCGTCTGCTTCCATCAGATCGGGCAGTCTCCGCAGGTCAGTGAACCGTATCTGCCCCGACTGGCGGCCGATGGCTGCCGCCGCTGGAGGATCTTTCCCCGCCTCTGCGATCAAAAGCTCGACGGCTTTCACCGCCAGGCGCGTGGCCTGAATCCGGTCAAAGGGCGTGGGGCTGCCCCCCCGTTGCACGTGTCCCAGAATGGCCTGGCGCACGTCGAACAGGTCTCCCCCCTCCTTCTCAAAGAGGCAAACCAGAAAGCCGGTGGTGTAGATCGGGTCGGCGTTTTCGCTGCGGATCATCAGTCCCAGCCGTTTTCCCCCCTCAAAGCCGGCTACCAACTCGCCTACATCCTTTTGCAGATCTGCCAGAGTGATGCCCTCCTCAGGCAGGTAAACCCGCTCAGCGCCGGTGGCCAGGCCACCTAGCAGGGCCAGGTAGCCACAGTCGCGGCCCATCACCTCCACCACAAAGCAGCGGCACGAAGCCACGGCCGATTCCTTGATCTTGTCCACGTTCGTCACGATGCTGTTCAACGCAGTGTCGGCCCCGATACTGAGTTGCGAACCGGGCAGATCGTTGTTGATGGTGGCCGGCAGACAGACGATGGGCACGTCAAAGACCGGAAACTCGTTCCGGCGGCGATAGAGTTGGTATGCTGCTTCGTAGCCGGTCCAGCCGCCGATGACCAGCAGGCCGTCAATCTCGTGTTCTTCCAGGTTTCGGGCGATGGCGTAAAAGTCGCTGCCCTCGGGGATGTCGCGGTTGGTGCCCAACTCCGCGCCTCCCGAAGCGACCCAGCCACTCACGCTCATCCAGTCCATCTCTTCGATCTCGCCCCTGACAAAGCCCGGAAAGCCGTTCTTGACAGCCAGCACAGTGTGGCCCTGGTCAATGCCTGCCCGGACGGATACCCGAACGGCCGTGTTCATCCCAGGGGCAGGGCTGCCACAGTGCATGACCGCCAGTCGCAGTTGCTTCAGTCCCGGCTCCGGCGGGTGGGGATGGGCGCGGATTAGGGTGCGCAGGGTGCGAAAGGCTTCGACAAAGCTCCGCCCACGCAATGCCATCGCCTGCTGATAATCCTGGGCGGCGATGACCTCGGACACACGCTGGGTCTGGGCCACGCACTTTGCCAGGGGGGAGCAGACCACGTCGTTGTCGCGGATGCCGATCAGTTGTGGCGCCGCGTCCGGGGGAGCGGCCAGAATGGCGTTCACCGCAGCATAGCCCAGCATGGTGCTCATGTTGCGGTCAAAGGCACTGGGTGAACCACCCCGCTGTATGTGGCCCAGGATCGTCAGGCGCGTGTCCTCTCCCAACTGTTCCCGCAGGACTTGGACCACGTACTCGCTGCTGATGGGATTGCCCTCGCGGTCGTGAGCGCCCTCTGCCACCAGTACGATGCTGTGCCGCCGGCCCATTTGCCGGCCGACCCTGAGCGTCTCGCACATCACTTCTTCCCAATTGTCCACATCCGGTGGGCTTTCGGGGATGAGGATCCAGTTGGCGCCAGCAGCCAGGCCGGCCATCAGGGCCAGGTAGCCACAGTGGCGGCCCATGACTTCGACGACAAAGGTGCGCTGGTGGCTGTAAGCAGTGCTGGCGATGGCGTCCACCGCTTCGATGATGCGGTGCAGGGCCGTGTCGGCGCCGATGGTCATGTCGGTGCCAAACATGTCGTTATCAATGGAACCGGCCAAGCCCACCAGGGCCAAGTGTGGGTGCTCGTCGGCCATTTCCTGGCTGATCTTCTCTTGCTCCACCAGCTCGGCCAGCAACCCCGCCCACTCCTGGCGAAAGATGTCGGCCCCCGTCAGGCTGCCATCGCCGCCGATCACTACCAGGCCGTCAATGCCGTGCACGACTAGGTTGTGCGCGGCCCGCAGTCGTCCTGCACGGGTACGAAAATCAGTACAGCGCGCCGAGCCAATGGCCGTGCCGCCCAAGTGCAAGATACCGCCGACCGACTCCCACATCATCTTGCGGATGCTGTCTCCACCAGCCACCATGCCCTGGTAGCCCTCACAGATGGCGTACACGTCTACGCCTCGGTTCAGGGCGGTGCGCACCACCGCCCGCACGGCGGCGTTCATGCCAGGGGCGTCTCCGCCGCTGGTCAATACACCCAGATTCCTGATCTGGTGTGTTGTACTCATGAACCCTTCCTGGGGTCTGTGAAATAGGTCCCTTCAGTCATTGCCGTCTCCGGATCGCATCGGTCCTTGTTCTGTCCACAAGTATACCCGATCTCCAGTCAGTTCTGCAAGAAAACGGCAACGGATAGTCGGGGAAGCAACCGGTCAACAGGCCCCAGTAGGTCTACATACGCTCAGAAGGGATTCCGCCAGCCTTGAGTTCCCTTCCCAGCGCCAGGAGACGAGGCGATGATGATCAATCAC
>CBDUWJ010000319.1:0-3797 GCA_965370895.1 uncultured Anaerolineae bacterium
GCCGATCCTGGTCTTGCTGCTGCAACGCCTGCTCACCCATGAGCTGATGGAGGTGACGATGGTGAAACACGCCGAGGCGGCCCGCGACAAAGTGCGACACTTGGCCGATGAATTCCTGGCGCTGGCCCGCACGACGTCGGCCCCCACCCCGGCAATCGACCGCCTCTATCCCCACCTTGACCCGGAAGCGCCCCTGGTGCCGGACGGCAGCGCCGAGGTTCCGCTGCAATGGGGGGGCGTGCTCGTCGGGTTGGGCGCGCTGGCAGCGACGCTCGCAGGCGGAGCCCTGTTGGCCAAGCGGTCTGTCAGCGCAAGACGCTAGACCCCTCGGCGATGCCAATTAGCACTTGGGGCGCTGCAAGGTGGGCCAGCGCGAGGGATTCTTGACTTTCTGAATCAAGGAGGTGTCCCATGAAGCTGACACGATTGGAAAAGATGCTTGTCAACCGGCAGAAGGAAGCCGAGCGCAATATAGGTCGAGTACGGCGGGACCTGGAGCACCTTGACCTGGATTCCATCCACGATGTCCTCGAAATCGGCTGTGGTATCGGAGCCATTTCTGCGTACCTCGCCGGCAGCTATGGGATGAACGTGCAAGGAACCGACTTTGACCCTGAACAGATCGAGTTAGCCCGGATGGTGCAGCCGGCCAGCGACCATATGCGCTTTTCCGTCGAGGACGCGAGCCATCTCAGTTTCGCGAGTGCGAGCTTTGACTTGGTACTGTCCCAGGACGTTTTCCATCATATTCGTGACTGGGAGGATGCCGTGCAGGAGGTGGCGAGGGTGCTGCGACCCGGGGGCTATGTCATCTGGCTCGATGTCGTCTCCCCGAAGCCAATCACCAGGATCTTTCGACCGCTGCTGAAGAACTTTCTGAGCCTGTTTACGCTCGAGCAGATTCGAACGGCGTTCGCCAGGAGCAGGCTCGAGCAGCGCTTCTACGAACGGGTGGATTTTGTCCATCATCACATGATATTGCAGAAAGGCTGAGGGGCGAGGGAGCTCGCAGGCTGGGCACTCCAATCCCGCTGTCTGCTGTCGAAAGACCGGTACGTTGGAGGAACCCAGGAGGGATCGAATGAAACAGAAACGCGTCGACTATGGGAATTGGGTGCCCAGGAGAACCCTGCTCGCAGCCCTGGTGGGGTGCGTGGTGTTTGCCGCCCTCGCCATCCTGCCGCTTCCTCCGCTTTTCAGGATCATTGCGCTGGTGATAGCGGCACTTGCCTTGCTATGCCTTGTCTACCTGGCCTATCTCTATGTATGTTTTGCCGCCAATGACGGCGAACTGCAACGTCGGTTCGTCCAGAACGTTCTTGACCATCTGCCCGACGATTGGCAGGGCTGCGCCTTGGACATTGGCACCGGGAGCGGCCCATTGGGCACCCGGCTGGCCCAGCAATACCCCGGAGCCACGGTGGTCGGCCTCGACTACTGGGGAACGAACTGGGACTATTCCAAAGAAATATGCGAGCGCAACGCCGCTCTCGAGGGCGTCGTCGACCGTATCAGCTTCCAAAAGGGCACTGCCTCGGCCCTGCCCTTTGACGACGAATCGTTCGACGCCGTCGTCAGCAACTTTACCTTCCACGAGGTCAGGGACGCCAGAAACAAGCGGGACGTCGTTCGCGAGGCGCTGCGCGTACTGCGCAAAGGCGGCTCGTTCTCGTTTCAGGATGTCTTCCTGGACAAAAGAGTCTATGGCGACCTGGATGCTCTCTTGAAGGACATCCGCGGCTGGGGAATCGAGCAGGTCCATGTCTCCGACGCGAGTTCACTGGACTGGCTGCCCCCATTTCTCAAACTGCGCACGCCTCTGACCATAGGAGTGTCCGCGGTCCTCTATGGCAGAAAGTAGCGCCAGTTCGGGATGGCTTTGTGAGGGCCGCGACGAGAACGGGGGAAATCGATGGGTGTGGCACATGGATTGATTAAGATGGTGGGCCGGCAAGCCCGCAAACCCAGCGGCTGGCTGGGCAAGATGCTCTATGGCCACCTGGCGACTCGGGGACACAGACCCCTTACCAACTGGGCCATCGGCCTGATGGGGGTGCAGCCGGCTGATCAGGTGCTGGACATTGGCTGCGGCGCTGGCATGGCGATCCAATTGCTTGCCCAAATCGCCGCAGAGGGGTTCGTCGCCGGAGTAGACTACTCGGAAGACATGGTGCAGCAAGCACGCAAGCGCAACGCGCCGGCCGTGCGGGCCGGGCGCGTGCAGATCCTGCACGGGGACGTCGCCCTCGTGCCCTACGACGACGAGTCCTTTGACAAAGTGATCGCCGTCGAAACGTTCTACTTTTGGCCCGATCCGGTGGCCAATCTGCGAGAGGTACGCCGTGTGATGCGGCCGGGCGGGCTGGTTGCCTTGGTGATGGAAGGCAGCAAGGAGTCGCCCGACCGCGAAAAACAGATTGCGCTGGCGGCCCGCATGGAGTTTCCAGTATACTCCGGCGCGGAGATGGAAGAGATGTTGACCGCCGCCGGATTCAGCAAGGCTTGGTTCGAGACCGGTCCGGAGAGGCGCTGGGGCTGGCTATGTGCCTTCGGCGTCAGCCAGGCAGGACTCGCCTCGAGAGAAACCTGAAGGATTGTGAGCAGTGCGCCGACTTGGTAGGCTGTGGAAGCAACAAGCCAGACGATTGAAGCTGGAGACCTATGCCCTCTATTTGGCTTATCAGGATCCCAGGGTGCCCTGGTATGCCAAGGTTGTTGCCGCCTGCGTCGTGGCGTATGCCTTCAGCCCTCTGGACTTGATCCCCGACTTTATCCCCATCCTCGGCTACCTGGACGATCTGATCCTGGTGCCCCTCGGAATCGTCCTCGCGCTCAAGATGATCCCGCCGGAAGTGATGGCCGAGAGCAGGATCCAAGCCGAGGAGCTACTGACCCAAGACCGGCCCCGGAACTGGGTCGCCAGCGGCATGATCATCGCCATTTGGCTCCTGCTGGCGGCGTTGGCGGTTGTCCTGGGCGTCCGGGTCTTGAATGGGTGAATCAAGGCCGGTGCCTGTATCCCAGTGAGCGAGTGTTGGAACTTGGCTCCCGCTGGAAACCAGTCCGGTGGACCAAGGCGCGGACCACGGTCCGCGCCAGGCAAAGATGAGTTGAAGACATGAGGTACTGAACCGTGGACGAGCGCATCTTTCACATCATCTTCTCAGTCGTCTACCTGAGCATGATCGGCATCCGTCTGCTCGCCTGGCGGGCGGTTGGCGGCGCAGGTGACAAGATCGAGTTGAGAGAGGACAAGCTGAACATGGCCGTCCGGGCCGCGCTCGGACTGGGCTATGTCGGCGCGCTGCTGGTCTACATCGTGTATCCCAGGTTCCTGGCATGGGCCACGTTTCCGCTGCCGATCTGGGCCCGCTGGCTCGGCGCGGTGTTAACGTTAGCCTCATTGCTCTTGCTCGCCTGGGTGCATTGGACGCTGGGCATGAACTTCTCGACGATGCTGCACGTCCGGCAGCGACATACACTGGTGACCTACGGGCCATATCGCTGGGTACGCCACCCGATGTATACCGCGCTCTTCCTGTTCGGCGTGGGAATCCTCTTGCTGACGGCGAACTGGTTCGTCGGCGGGCCCCTGATCGTCGCCCAGGTCATGATCATCGCCGTGCAGGTTGGTAAAGAAGAGACCATGATGATCGAGCAGTTCGGCGACGAGTACCGTGCCTACATGCAGCGCACCGGGCGATTCCTGCCGCGCCTGACGCACGAGACGGCTGAGAGCGGAGATGCATAGCGCCCAGCAAGATGGCCCGTGGAACGGTTCTTCTGATTATGACAAG
>CBDUWJ010000320.1:0-3789 GCA_965370895.1 uncultured Anaerolineae bacterium
ATCTCCAGGGCCTGCTGACCGGGCATGACCCACACCGTGCCCGACTCGAGCGCTATCGCCCGGGTGTCGGGACCCTGTCCGCCCAGTAGCGATGCTTCACCAAACATGGAGCCGGGCCCCAGAGTGGCGATCACAAAACGGCGGCCATCCCGAGGGGTTCGGTAGAGCTGCACCCGCCCACTGGCGACCAAGAACAAAGAGCAGACCATCTCTTCAGGCTCACACACCGTCTCGCCCGCCCTGAAGGAACGGACCATAAGCGACTCACCCACCGTCTCGTTCTGCTGAGCTAGATGATCAAAAATCTCTGTTGCGTTTCTATCTCCAAGATCCATTATGTACTCCCTCCCAGTCGTTACCCCGGCAGCCAGCTGGGAGACGCCTTTGTCACCCTACCAAACCTCGATGTCATCAAGCCGCCGATATGCGCCATCAACGCTCGATCCACGCGCAAAACCGACTCCAGAAGTCTGGTCTAGATTTCCAGACCCGAATTGCTCGCGGTCTGCCTTAGGCTGTGCTAGTTTCCTTCAGCCTCTTTTCCAATTTCTCGTATTCGCCTTCCAAATACTGGGCGTGGAAGGCCTCCTCGTCCCGCAGTCTCTCAAAGAACGCTTTCAGTTCCTTGTCTTCGGCTAGATCCATGGCCAACTGATATTTGGCGCGTGCTGCGTGTTCTTCCATGGCCATGACTTTCAGAAAGCTGAGCCAGTCCATCCTATCCTCCCTGTGCTGAGATTCATGTACTGCGTGTTGCGTATCGCGTGTCGCCTAATCTGCCACTTTGATGGGGATGCGTTGGGGTTTCGCTTCTTCGGCCTTGGGCATGGTCACCGTCAGCACCCCGTCGGACATCGTGGCTTCGATCTTGCCGCGGTCAATCACCTCCGGCAGGCCAAAATGACGGTGATAGTGGCCCACATCGTATTCCCGATAGAGCACATAATCGTCCTCGTCCTCGCCGTGGGTCACGTGGCCCGTCACTACCAACTCATCATCCACAACGTTGACGTGTGCACAGTCAAAACACACGCCCGGCATGTCCATCACCAACACCACCTTGTCCGGTGTCTCGTAAACATCGGTCGCCGGCACGAACCAGTTGCCACTGCGCAGTTCCTGGTGAGCGCTAGCATCTACCTCTCGTTTTTCTGCTACGGCGATTGCCTTATCTTCAATCATATCCCTTTACCTCCTCCAGGTTTCAGCCTTCCACAACGTTGACGGGGATCTCCACCGGCTTGGCCGCCTCTTGGAGAGGCAAGGAGATGGCCAATACACCAGCCACGTACGTGGCCTCGGCCCGGTCGCCATCCACCGCAGCCGGCAAGCGGATCGCCCGGCTAAAGTCGCCGCTCTCCCGCTCCCGCCGGTGGTACTGGCCTCCCTCCAGTTCCTCATCAGTGAACCGCGTGCCCTGCACGGTGAGGGTGTCCCCGGACACGCTGATATTCAAGTCCTCCGGATTCATGCCCGGTACCTCGGCCCGGACCATCAGTTTCTCTTCCGTTGCCGAGATGATCACGCTGGGAAAGACCCGAGCTCCCCGCCGGGCAATCGGCCGGAGGGCCCTCTGCCTCAAGCGATCCATCTCCTGTTGCAGCCGGACCAAGTCCTGTCTGGGATCCCAATTCTCTTGCTTGAGAATGTTAACCATTGCTTCAACCTTCCTCCCTATATGGTTCTTGCTCTGCCCATCTTCTCGGATTACTTCTGACTCTATTGTACCCGATTTCTGTTAGAGGATCATTAAGAAAGCTGGATCAAGGTGTTAGAAATCCGTTAGAGTTCTGTAAGATCCCCTACAGTCTGGTGTTGCACTTGGGGCGCTGAACCCTTCATTATCTCGGCCATAACGGTTGTGGCATAGCAACCTCGCAGTAGCCAAAACCCGAGCATCATCCCCTCGTCGTACCACAATACCGGATCGTGCACCTGAAAGCGCAGTGCCCGGCGCTCGCCCCTGGCCTTGATCCCATCGCCAACCCGGAAATCCTCCAGGCTCAGGTCCTCAGCCGCCAGCACTGCTGTTTCCAGTTCGCCCTGCTGTCCTGAGGCCGTCATCATTCTGAATCCAAAGACCGGTCCCGTTGGGCTGATCTCAAAGCGAGTGGCACGGGGTTGCTCTGCCGGCTCATCTTCGACTCGAAAGATGGAGCGCCCCGGATGCTTCATTGCCAGATCGCCGACTTGCACGAGGTCCAAGGATTGCAGTCGGGCATCGAGAACCCGGTTGAAGAGCTCTGATTGGTACGCCGATAGCAAAAAGACCCGGAGCCGCTTGGGCACCGCGGCGTAGGCACGGCGATAGTCGCCCTGGGTGCGAACCAGCGTCCGCAGCGCCCTGCGCTCATCTGCCATGCTGTGAGGTAGCAGGCTCAAGGCTTCTTCCCACTGCCCGGATTCGAATCGTGACCGCGCGGCCCGCACAGCACCGCCCTCTCCAGGCTGAGGCCCGCCCAAGAACCCGTTAACGAATCCTTGCACATCCCGCCGCACGACGGCCTGCCCAAGTCGAGCGGAATCGCCCCGATGCCCAAACCGCTGGCGTCCGTAACGATTGGGCACGCCTCGCCGGGCCAGAACCGCCAGGATGGCCTGGCAGGCAGGCAGGGCGGAGCCGTCCACACCCCGGACGCGGATGGTAAAGCGATTGCCGCGCAGGTGGCCTATCTTGAGCTTGTTGCGGTGTCGTTCGGCCCACGTAATGCGGATGTTTGGCAGGTCGAGTGCGGTCACCACCTCGGGTGGAACGCCCTGCACGGATAGGACCTGGCAAGTGATGGCCTGGGCATCTTTGTGCCCCGCGTAGCCTATCTGGTTCGGCGGTATGCCCAATGCGTTGGCGATGGCCCGCACTGCTCGAAAGGTGGATAGCCCAACTTTTCGGACCTGGAAGAAGGTGTGCTCTCCCTCACCACTGGGCGCATACAGCGGCAGTTCCTCCACCACAAAGTCCTCGACCTGCTCCTTGATTACTCCGCCAGTGCCGGGCAGGTCCTCGGTCAGGTATCGCTCCGTCAAGTGTGCACCCTCAATTCGCGGCCACGTATCCGCTGCAGCCATCAGCCCACTGCTCTGTCTGCGTGCGGACTATGTGGTCCTAAAGTAATAGCTCCCGCCACCATCCCCTATCGCAGCGCCAGCGAAAGCGGCTCGCCCAGGACGGGTAGAGTGTGAAGCATGCTAACGACGGGTAGGTACACGACCGACATGGTCTGCGAACCCCGACTGGCCACACGACCCCGCTTTCCTCTGCTACCGACGACCACAGCGTCGAGTTCCCTACCTGCGGCGACCAGGACAGGCAGACACTGCCTGCTCCTATCGAGATGGAGAGTGAGCCCGGATTGGAGATCCCCCCGCCTGCTTTGCCTGCCGCTTTCCAGGGGCAGGGGAGCGCGGCGGTCCCTTCACCGCAGAGCCCCCTCATTGTGACGCTCTGCCAGGCGGGTTGGTTCCCCAGCCCGCAGGTCGGACAGAGTGTATCGCATGTAAGAGGTCGATTTGGTTAA
Source organism: uncultured Anaerolineae bacterium (assembly GCA_965370895.1). Classification (GTDB taxonomy): domain Bacteria; phylum Chloroflexota; class Anaerolineae; order JAAYZQ01; family JAAYZQ01; genus CBDUWJ01. The sequence continues at coordinate 3,516 of CBDUWJ010000320.1, forward strand.
CCAGTTCCCCGCAGATTGTACACCAGCAGCCTGTGAAAGGCAAGGGCAGCGCATCAGATCTCCCCAATGGCCCGGATCTGCCGAGACTTGCCCTTCCAGAACCAGTTTTCATTGCTGAGAGCTCGCCTCCAGCGCGCACGAGAGTATCGCTTATTAGTATGGGTGACAGACCCGACCGGTTTCCGAAACATGTCAGATCTGCTGTCTTCCCACGCCTTCGAGTGATACCCCTGCACGATGTTTGCCTGGCATCGGTTTCCGGCTGTGCTACTGT
>CBDUWJ010000321.1:0-3788 GCA_965370895.1 uncultured Anaerolineae bacterium
ACGGCCAGGACCAGGAAGACGGCCTTGATGCCCAGCGACAGCACAACGTTTTGGCGAATGATGGCTCGCGTCCGCCGGCTGAGCCGAACGGCAAAGGGCAGCTTTTTTAGGTCGTCGGCCATGAGGGCCACGTCGGCTGTCTCCAGCGCTGTGCCGCTGCCGGCCGCACCCATGGCGATGCCCACGGTGGCCCGCGCAAGAGCCGGGGCATCGTTCACGCCGTCGCCCACCATGGCCACCGCCTCGTACTCGTCCAGCAGGGCCTCGATGGCCGCCACCTTCTGATCGGGCAGCAGGCTGGCTTGCACGTCATCCACCCCGGCGGCCGTGGCGATGGCCCGCGCCGTAGCTTTGTTGTCGCCCGTCAGCATCACTGTGTGCTCGATGCCCACCTGCTCCAGCTCGGCCATCACTGCCGGCACACCAGGCCGCAGGGTGTCGGCCAGAGCGATATAGCCCTGCACGCCGCAGCAATCGTCGCGGACGACCATCACCGTCTGCCCGGCATCCTGAGCCGCGTCTATGGCGTCACATAGCACGCTGTGACTCAGGTCCGGATCGGTCTCGTGAATATAGGTGTGGGTGCCCACGGTCAGACCGTGGCCATCTACCCGGCCGCGCACACCCCTCCCGGTCACCGCTTCCACGGCCTCGGCAGCGGGCGCAGCAGCGACCAGCCCTAACGCTTCGGCAGCTTGCACCACCGCCCGGGCCAGGGGATGTTCTGACTGGCGTTCTACTGCTGCGGCGATGGCCAGCATTCGGCTGCAATCGGGGCAGTCTGTCCAGGCCAGATCCTGGGGATGATCCACGCAGTAGACATCCACCACCTGCGGTTGACCCGCAGTCAGTGTGCCAGTCTTGTCAAAGGCCATCACTCTCAGCGAGCCCAGGGCTTCCAGGTGTGCGCCACCCTTGATTAAGACGCCGGTGCGGGCTGCGGTGGCGATGGCACTGACGATGCTCACCGGCGTGGAGATTACTAAAGCACAGGGACAGGCAATTACCAACAACACCAGCGCCCGGTAGACCCACTCGCCCAGGAGGACGTTCAAATCGCCCGCACCGCTCAGCCAACCGGCCAGGGGCGGCAGCACTGCCACGCCTGCCGCTATGGCAATGACCGCCGGGGTGTAGACACGCGCAAAGCGGTCCACGAAACGCTGTGAGGGTGCTTTTTGGGCCTGGGCCTCCTCTACCATTTTCATGATGCGGGCGATAGTCGTGTCGGCAGCCAGGTGGGTAACGCGCAGCGTCAGCGCCCCCTGTCCATTGACCGTCCCGGCAAAGACCTCGTGTCCTGGCGATTTTTCCACTGGCACGCTCTCGCCGGTGATGGGCGACTGGTTCACGGCCGACTCCCCCGTCAGCACCACGCCGTCCATGGGGATCCGGTCGCCAGGTCGCACAAGGATGTGGTCGCCCACGAGCAGAGCCTCTACGGGCACCGTCTCCTGCTGGTCGCCGTGCAGCACGATGGCCTGGCGCGGGGAGAGATCCATGAGGCTCCGGATGGCGTTGCGGGCGCGGTCCATGGTGTAGCCTTCCAGGGTGTTGCCCAGGGAAAAGAGAAACATGGCCACGGCGCCCTCGGCCCATTCGCCCACGAAAATCGCCCCCACGGCGGCAATGGTCATCAAGGCGTTCATGTCCAGGGAGTGAGCGGTCCGCAGGGCGGCCCAACCAGCACGAGAGGTATAGAACCCGCCCACGAGGATGGCCGCCACATACACCCCGGCGACCACCGCTTCTGGCAGGCCGAGCAGGCTCGATGCTATGGCCAGGACGATGAGCAGACCGGAGACCACGGTGGTCACGTCGCGCCGGCGCCGCCATAGCCGTTGTCGCCAGTCCGGCGCAGGTTGATCGGCTTCCAGCGTGGCGTCTGCCTGCAGCGAGTAGCCCAGCTCTCCCGCCACGCGCTCCACACTAGCACGAACCCCAGCGCCGTCGTCGGAGGTGACGCGCAGCCGGGCCAGGGTAAAGTCGACGCTCACCTGGGACACTCCAGACGTGCGGCGGAGCGCCTCCTCCAGATTGAGGGCACAATCGACACAGTCCATGCCGTCTACCTGAAAGACCATCTCGCGGGATGGGGCGGGGATCTCGACATCGTAGCCCAGGGCGCGGATGCGGGCCACGATGGCGGGGCGATCCAGGCGTTCGGCATCATATTCGACGGCCAGGGTAGAAGCCGCAAAGTTGGCGGATACCCACAACACGCCAGCCAACCGGCCCACGCCATTCTCCAAGGTCCTCGCGCAGTCGACACAATCCAGCCCCCGGACGGGCAGTGTCTCGTGGTAGTAGCGCCACTCCAGGTGAGCGCCCTCCTCGGCAGCGATGGCCTGCACATAGTCCAGGCTGACCAGGTTGGGGTCGTAGTGCACGCAAAAGCGGGGCACCTCGCCGTCGCGGTCCAGGTGAGCCACCTCGATGCCACGGTAGGCCTGGACCCTTTCCTGCAGACGCTCCACGCAGGGCTCGCAGCCATCGCCCTGGGGCAGCAGCAAAGAGATTTCGATCTTGGTCTTGTCGCTCAAGGGTTGTCCTCCATGAACACAACAATGAATAAGGAAACGAACGGGTGTCTCATCAGCCGTGGGTCACGTGTTCCAGGCCGCGACGGAACAGGTCCGCGACGTGGTCGTCGTCCAGGGTGTAAAAGATCTGCCGTCCCTCGCGCCGCCAGCGGACCAGCCGCAGGTCGCGCAAGGTGCGGAGTTGGTGGGACACGGCCGACTGGCTCATGTTGAGCGCCGCCGCCAGGTCGCAGACGCACAACTCATCGTCGGCCAGCAACGAGACGATGCGCACTCGTGTCGGGTCGCTCAGGGCTTTGAATGTCTCGGCCAGGCGGACGGCGGTTGGATCGTCCACCAGGCGGGCGATGGCCGCCTGGACGCGTTCTTTATGGAAGCCGGTGTCGCCGCAACGGTTGTCGTTCACCGCCCCTGCCTGATACATGAATATATGCTCATATATTCATTGTACCATGGACGTGCCGGTTTGTCAACCTGGGCAACTGGTGTGAACAGTCGGCGCCGGAGAACAGTAAACAAAACCCCACACCAGTTGGTGTGGGGTCAGCAACCCTGGCCGCTTCAACGAAGGGCCCTGGTTTGTCCTATAGGTCTAGCTCTGCTCTTCGTCCTCTTCTTCGCGCTCAATCACAACGGTGACTTTGGCTTCGGCCTCAGCGGCCAGGCGGATGGTAACGGCGTGCGTGCCCAACTCCTTGAGTGGTTCTTCAAGATCGATCTTGCGCTTGTCCACTTCCTGATCGATCTGTTCCGACAAGGCATCGCCGATGTTGGCGTTGGTGATGGAGCCATACAGCCGATCCCCCTCGCCCGCACGGGCTTGGAAGGTCACGGTCCTGCCGTCCAGGATCTGGGCCAGGACCTGGGCGTCGCTCAGAGCTTTGGCTTCACGCTGGACTTCTGCCTTTCGCTGTCGCTCGGCCTGTTTGATGGCCCCGGGTGTGGCGAGTACCGCCAGTCCACGGGGGAAAAGGTAGTTGCGGCCATAGCCGTCGGCGACTTTTTTGATCTCACCGGCCTGTCCCAACCGGTCTATGTCCTCAAGCAGCAATACTTCCATGTCCAGATCTCCTCATAAGCTAGGGTAGAGATTGAGGTTGGGGTCGAGGAGGGTTGAGGGCTCAACCTTGATCCTGACCTTACCTCTCAGCGCTTCCGGTGACATTTGGCGCCGTGCACGAGTGCCGGTCCAACAGCCCGCTTGACGCTGGCGCATTATACCTCAAAAGCCAGGGGACGGCAAAC
>CBDUWJ010000322.1:0-3788 GCA_965370895.1 uncultured Anaerolineae bacterium
CAATCCCCAACTACTCAAACGAAACCAATTCCACCTCCGACCACAGCGAGAGACAAGATGTCATTAGTAGCGAAGCGAAGGGCTCCGTTCAGAATGACGAGGGTCTAGCTGTGGTTGCGGTATTAGCGAGAACGGCGGAACCGTGATAGACACCCACAGAGTACGCGCCAGTCATCCGTGAGGCGATTGCCCAGGATGGGACAAGAGCGCGGGCTCAGCGCCGGTCACAGGCCTGAGCCCGTTTCGCTTTTGTGGTGAGCGTGCCCTGGAAGGATCCGCACGGAGCGTCCGTTGTCGGTCCATGTGACGAGTGCCAACCCCCCACGGCACTTGACATCGAGAGCCCAAGCTTGCTGCGTGCAGCATCCCGCACGGGGTAATGCGCCATATACGCCGAGTACAAAACGTACACAATCGAACAACTACTATGGCCACGGAAACTTGCTTTTTTAGCGTGAATCAGGTATAATAAGCTAGAATTTCCAAGGAGTGAGTTTCCGATCCATGTCTGAAATGCCCTTTGATCCTGCACCATCCAACACGACCGGTCCCATTGGGCAGGGGCGCCAGCCGGTCAGCGGCACCTATGCCGGTCAGAGTGATTCCAACCGGCTGGAGCTGCGCGTGGATCTGCGCGAGGACCCGCGGGGACCGTACCAGCCGCTGGACCTGGTGAGCGGTGACTTCTTTCTCGACGTCGGCGGTGGAGAGTGGGACTATCACCGGTCCTTTATCATCGAGCATCCCCGGGTAGAATGGGGCGCCGGGCAAGTAGTCATCAGCGGGACCATGGTCTACTGCCGTTGTGTGGACGCGGATTCTGCCAATCCTGATGACTCTGCCGGGCATATGCTCGAGGCAACCATTCCCCTGTCGACGACCCGTGAGCCGCCGGCGCCCGCCACCGTTGATATCACCCGCTGGGGCGCATATCGTACGGCTTTCGTATGCGAAAAGACATCCGCCTTCCTGCGCACGATCGATCTGGAGATCGACCGCATAAGCGGCACCGAACTACCGCGCCGGTTCCGCACCCACACAGTGACCGAGCGCCCACCTGATCTACCCCCCCTGGATCTGGATATCACCCGTGCCTACCAGCGGGCCGGCATCGACATGCGCATCATCTCCGACCGCGAGGTGTTTGCCCCAGCCGAAGCCGGCGCCGACCTCCTGTGGGACGAGGACGAGCTGCACAACGCCATGGAGTCTCACAGTTCGTTATGGCGGGACAAGCCACAGTGGAAGCTCTACCTGCTCATCGCTTCCCACTATAGACTCTACCCCCACCGCGTGGTCACGGGACTGATGTACGATAGCTCCTACCGCGATCCCAGCGACCCTTTCCCGCGTCAGGGGGCAGCCGCCTTTCACACCAGCATGACCGCATCCTGGGGAGACCGGGCCCAGGCTGAATTCGACCGCGACTACCTGCGCACCTGCGTGCACGAACTGGGGCACGCCCTGAACCTGCTTCACCCCTTTGACAGGGACCGGCCCGAGTCGCCATCCTGGATGAACTACCCGTGGCGCTATCCCTATGGCTACAACCTGCCCCCGGGCTGGAACGGCACTCAGGACTATTGGCGGGACTGCCGCTTCGAGTTCGATGCCCAGGAACTTCGTCACCTGCGACACCACGGCCTCCTGGAGGTCATCCCCGGGGGGGCGCCCTTTGGCGCGCAGGGCTATGACATCTCGGCGCCCATGGCCCAGTCACCCCAGCGTCAGGAAGCTGCACCGGTAGCCCTCTACGTCCGCACCCGCCCCGAACGGTACCTATTCCACTTTGCCGAGCCGGTGACCGTGGAGCTCAAGCTCAAGAACCAGGCAGCGACGCCGATGGTGGTCCCCGACATGCTCAGCCCTGAATTCGGGCTTTTGCAGCTCTTTATCCGTAATCCCAAAGGGCAGGCGCGCCCCTACAGGCCCCTCTTCAGGCTATCCGGCGAGCCGCGGACGGTGCAATTGTCCCCGGGCGACAAGCTTTTCAAGAGTGTCTTTATCGCCTACGGGAGCCCGGGTTTCTACTTTGAGGAGCCGGGCGAGTACCAGATCTGGGCTGTGTACGGCGCTGGCGGTTTGCGACTCCGGTCCAATTTACTGCGCATCCGGGTGGCCTACCCCCGGACCCTCGAAGATGAAGAGATGGCGCTCTGGACCTTTGGCCGCGACCAGGGGCACGTGCTCTATATGCGCGGCGCTGAACACCTGCAGGCCGGCAACGACCAACTCCGCGAAGTAGCTGAGCGTTTCCCACAAACCAACCTCACTCGTTACATCCACTTTTGCTTCGGAAACGCTCAGGCCCGCGAGTTCAAGGACGTGGTTGCTCGTCAGGTCCGTCCGCCGCGGCCTGACGAGGCCGTCCAGGAGTTGGAAAAAGCCCGCGCATTCTCCTCAGAGCAGGGGAAAACCTCCGCGCTGGACAACCTCACCCACGGACGGGCGGTGAATCTGCTGTCAGACCTCTACCTCCAGATAGACCAGCCCGAGAAAGCCAGATCGGTGTTGATCCAGGCGGCTCGCTACTTTACGCGTTTGGATGTCAAGCCGGACGTAATCGACCAGATGCGCAAACAGGCCAGCGCCATCGGCGCGTCATAGAGAGAGGAGCCAGGCCATGATCGATGGCTCAAGCACCACAGAATCCAATACGTCCGCTTCTGGGGATCCGATCAAGATAGAACTTTATTCTGTCACGGTCACACGGCAGCCCATGGATGCGCCGTTGGATCTGTCAGTGCGGATCACCAATGTTTCCCAGGAGCAAATCCTGATGGTGGGGGTGGTGCCCGGCTCTGAGGGGCTGCGCTATCCCTACTACTTGACCGAGATCGAAGGACCAGCCGGTCCGGTGGGGTTGCAGTTTCCAGAGGCGCTGGATTACGTGCGGGGCCTGCGCTCTGAGGACTTTTATCCGCTAGCCCCTGGTGAGAGCTTTGACCCCCAGGGCAAGGGCTTCATCCCCATTCAGCAGCTTGCCTGGTTCAAGCCCACCAAACCGGGACAATACCGGCTACGACTCTGCTTCGACGCCACCGCCAGGGACCCGCGCGAGTGGATGGGCCATACCCCTGTTCCCGTCCCGCGCGAGGTGGAGAGACTGATCCGGCAGGTGCCGCCAATCAGAGTTTGGTCCAACACGCTGGCCATCGACTTTGAGTGAGGAACTCCGGCCTCTGGTCGGGGCTTTTTCCCATGAACCGCTAAGAACAAGAGCCCGGTCTCGATAGACCGGGCTCTGTGCTGAGAGCTGTATCCCCCGTGGACGTTCAGGGCAGGGACGCCCTTCCCCCTACGGCTCGATAAAGTAGACTACTTGCACCTGATAGCCGACTTCCACCTCGCCGGGGCTGATCGAACCGCCTCCACCTACAGCGCGTTCCATGGCCATCATCGGCATTGGGCTCGCCCCACCGCCGACGACCTCACTGATGGACATGACTGGGCCCAACTCGACCTCACTCAACTCCGCCAGGGCTTCGGCCCGTGCCTCGGCGTCAGCGATGGCCTTGGACCGGGCGTCAGCCTGCGCCGTCGCCTGATCCTCCAGGCCAAAGCTCACCCCCCAGATGCTGTTGGCGCCCGCCTCAATGACGGCGTCCAGCACACCGCTCACTGCATCCAGGTCGCGGATGGTAACGTTGACCGTGTTCGAGACTCTGTACTGCGGCTTGGGTTCGCCAGATTCGTCTCCAACCGTCCGGGGCGCTGGCTCTGGATAGCGGACAAACTGAACGCTATAGTGCGTCGTCTGGATGTCCTTCTCGGCGATGCCCGCCTCG
>CBDUWJ010000323.1:0-3760 GCA_965370895.1 uncultured Anaerolineae bacterium
CTGCGATCTGCAAAGCATAAAAAGGAGGCCGCGCAGATGGAACAGCGAAACCCCCACGATAGGCGCGGCCAAGGCATCATGCTTGAACCCAGTTTGTTTGCCATCCAAGTGCTTGCTTCAATTACTCTTGTCGGCCGTCGAACAAGACATCCTACGGCTCCACAAACTCCCCCAGCAGTTTAGGCTCGCCCCACACGGCCCAAGCCCACTCATGATTGCCTAGACCATCAGTCACAAACTGGATGCGAGCCACGTCACCGGAGAGGGTGGGCAGGGCGATCTCCAGCGACTTCCACGTGCGCGAGTGTTGGGTATCGCCCCAGATCCTCCAGTCGTTGACAAAAATCCGAAAAGCGACCACGTTGCCCTCAGCCAGATGCGAGCCATCACGGACGCCAGTCGCAAAGCACAATCGCAGGTGCCGGGCATCTGCCGGCACCGGCACCTGATACTCGACGATAGCCGAACCCCGGACTGGCGGATGCTGCCACAAAGCCATGCGCATGTCGCCGTCACAAGCCGCCTCGCCGACCTGTACCTCCATGCCCGCCGGATCGTCATCGGCGGTTACCGTGGCCCGCCGAAAGTGTTCCACAAAATCAAAGGCCCAGGGCAGGCCAGTACCCAGAGCTGAGGTGGAGCCTTGCTTCCACTTCAGGTACTCGATGAAGCGGGCCAGTTCGGCCAGGCTGTCCGTCGTGAGCGAATCCAGTTGGTTGACAGTTTCTTCCAGAGTTGCCATCCCCATCGTCCTTTCTGGCGGCATGCGGGCGTGCAAGCCGCTGCTTTTCACCCATTACTTATCATAGCATACATCGCGGAGGGTGGCAACTGTCATCCCTTTCTCGCCTCTATGCCGGGCTGAATAGGCCAATCTGCGGTGTTTCATGATGACGTAGACGTTGTGAACCACACAGAACCAAGCCGGCGATAGAGCATGGAATGTCTGCCATCTTTCTGCACGTCCACCGCATTGCCAGGCGAACGGTACGTGGCTCCCAAACAATAGCAAGAGCCCTGGCTGTCTGTCGCCAGGGCTCGAAGATACATTCACCCGCGTGCCCGCTACGGGCAGGCACACACAGTCAGGCTGCTTGCTGCTTGGCCTTGTTCAAATGCTGCACCAATCGTGATTTTCTCCGAGCTGCGTTGTTCTGGTGGATAACACCCTTCTGAGCCGCCCGGTCCAGCGCCCTGATGGCCTGAAGGGCCTCCACCTCGGCCTCTTCGAGCCGGCCGGCCGCAATCAGACTTCGGGTCCTTTTGATGAAAGTGCGTGCCCGCGAACGGTGGACTTGGTTGATCCTCCGTCGTCGCTCTGAACTGCGGACACGTTTGATAGCCGATTGTGTGTTTGCCAAGGTTGTCTTGCCCCCTTTGTGCTTCCGAAAATAGCCCCCCAACAAGCCCTCATTAGGGGCGGCATTATAGCCTATCCATTGGTAAATGTCAAACAGAGGCGACCATCAGGCGGGCTTGTTTCCTCCGTCGCAGATTCGCCCACGAAACCAGAAGCTACGCCTGTACGGACTTGCACGCGGGCGATTGCCGGCGCGGTGACTGGCACAGTGGAGGCTGGTCCTGCAATCTGCCACCGGGGGATGGATAGAGAGCAAAAGCCGGCATGAAGCCGTCGGGCGGCGTTTGTTGGGCGACAGGGGGTGTGGTATAATGGACCCCGAAAGCGAGCTGAACCAACGGGAGCAGGTCAGCATCAAAGAGGCTTGGATCCATCCAAGCGAACTGCTGTTCCACGAGGGAGTAATGCCTCGGAAATATCGCAAGTTGGCCACGTCCAGAGACCTGACCCGCCTGATGACGCGCTACTATGCCACGCGCAAGGTGGTGGGCAAGCTGCGCCCGCTGGCGTGGGTAACCAGTGGGGCGCCGGTGGAGATCCTCATCGGCATGGGGGTGGCAACGGTCTATCCCGAGAACTATGGCGCTCTGGTGGGCGCACAGCGGGCGGCAGTGCCCCTGGCCCAAGTGGCCGAGGAACAGGGCTACAGCCCTGACCTCTGCTCCTACGCCCGCTGTCATATCGGCTCAGTCTTGGCGCCCCGGAGCGCGCCGCAGGGCGGTCTGCCCCGACCCGATCTACTCGTGGCCTGCAACAACATCTGCGGCACGGTGATGAAATGGTACCAGGCCCTGGCTCAGGAACTGGACGTCCCGCTTTTCCTCCTGGATGCACCCTACCAGCACGAGCCGGGTCTACCGGCTCACACCACCCAATACGTCGCCGCCCAGTTGGAGGAGTTGATAGCCTGGATCAGGCAGCACACCGGCCGAAAGCTCAACGAGAAGAAGTTTGCCCGGGCGCTGGAGCTTTCCAACGAGGCTGTGACTCTATGGTGCGAGATCCGCGAGCTATGCCAGGCACGCCCATCGCCCCTCAACGCACCCGACCTCTTTTTGACCATGGCTCCCATCGTCGTGCTGCGGGGCACCAGGGATGCGGTGGTCTTTTACCGCAAGCTCAAGACCGAAGTCGAGGAGCGGGTGGCGCAGGGCAAAGGGGCCATCCTGGAGGAGCGCTACCGCCTGCTTTGGGATAACATCGCCATCTGGTACCGCCTCTTCCGCCTGTTCGGCCTCTTTGCCGACGCCGGAGCCTGCTTTGTGGTGGACACTTACACCAACGCCTGGTCGGCTTCGGTAGATGTGGACGAGCCGATTCTAGGCTTGGCCCGCACCTACAGCACCGTCTACATCAATCAGAGCCTCCAGGCCCGCGCGGACCTGATGACGGGCATGGTGGAACGTTTTGAGGTGGATGGGATGGTCTTTCACTCCAATCGCTCCTGCAAGCCCTACTCCTTGGGCCAGTATGAGCTTCTCGAACGGATCAGCGAGCGGACGGGTGTGTCAAGCCTGATTCTCGAAGCCGACATGTGCGACACCCGGCTGTACGCCGAGGAACCGATCAAGAACCGTATCCAGGCCTTTCTTGACCTGCTGGAGGCTCGTTGAGCGGCGCACTGATCGCCCTGTTCAGCGCGCTCCTCTGGGCAGTGGCCAGTGTGCTTCTCGCCGTGGGAGCCAGACGGCTCCACGTAGTGCCCCTGAACCTGGTGCGCTGTCTGATCTCGACAGCGTTCTTCTGGGCCATGTTGCCTTTCTTCGGTGGCTTTCGGGCGTTGGCAACCATCCCACCATCCGCCTGGCTGTGGCTGATCGTATCGGTGCTAGGGCTGCTGGTCGTGGGCGATACCCTATACCTACGCAGCATGGAGCTGGCCGGGGTATCGTGGGCCATGCCCGTGGCCAGCATCAGCCCCCTATGGGTTGTGCTGCTGGCAGCACTCGTTGTGGATGAGCCCCTGTCCTGGTCGCTGTTCGCCGGGGCTCTGCTGGTGGTGATCGGCGTCGCCTTCGTTAGCATGTCGACCGCTCAGAGGACTGAGGGAAACCGAACAGAACGGGTGGATCTGCCGCCGAGCCAGGGAATCGCAAGATACTCCCAGGCAAGAGCCATCCTGCCGGTCCCAACAGACAGGCAGCAACTGCACAAGGCACGGCGGAGCGGGCTGCTGATGGCACTGGGGGTGTCCGTTCTTTGGGCAGTCGGCCAGGTAGCACTTCAACCAGCAACGCAAGGCATACACTCGGTAGTCGCCAACAGCGTCCGGCAGCCGATGGGAGCGCTCATGTTGCTCGGGCTGACCCTCGCAAAGGGACGGTGGCGCGACCTTCGGGGCCTCGACAGAAAAACCTGGTTCGTCATCGTCGTGGCCAGTTTGGTTGGCGGGGGGTTGGG
>CBDUWJ010000324.1:0-3744 GCA_965370895.1 uncultured Anaerolineae bacterium
CGAACCGACCACGATATCGGCGAGCATCTTTTTACCTGCACGGCGGACCATGCTCTTTTGTTTTGGTCTACCCTGCCAGGGCCGGTACGACGAGTTCTCCCTGCAAAAAGGCCGGGTGTGAGGGCAAGGCAATGATGTCAGGAATTGGTCGCATGGGGCTAAGGTCAGGTTTTCTGTCGTTTCTCACAGAGGGTGACGTTGAGCGGATCCATGAAGGTGCGCTCCAGGTCCTGGCCCGGACGGGCATCGTGGTCCACCAAGAGTCCGTGTTGTCCCTGCTGGACGAAGCGGGCTGCCGGGTCTCCCACGAGGACCGCAGCGTGCACATCCCAGCGCCGGTGGTGGAGCAGGCCGTGGCTCAGGCTCCCCCGTCGGTTACCCTCTACAGCCGTCTGGGACAGCAGGCGATGGCCCTGGGGACAGGTCCCCTTCATGCGCGAACGTCCAGTGGAGCGACCGGATTCATCGATCTGGACGACGGCCAGCGACGCGAGCCTACCAGCCAGGATGCGGCCAATGCTGCCCGGCTGGCCGATGCCCTGCCGCACGTCCACGGCGTGAGTACGATGGCGGCGCAGCCGGCCGATGTGCCCGCCACGACGGTGGATGTGCATGCCGTGAGGATCGCCCTGGCCAACACCGTAAAGCCCCTGGGCTATGTTTGCCTCAACGAGTCGCTCATCGAACCCGTTCTGGACATGCTGGCCGTAGCGGTGGGGGGAGAGAAGGCCCTACAGGAGCGTCCCATCATCACCGCCCTGGCCGAGTCCACGTCGCCGCTACAGTTAGTGTCAAGCCAAATGTCCGTGCTCCAGGCTTTCGCCTCGCGCGGCCTGCCGCTCACACTCCATGCCCACCCGATGGCGGGCTTGTCCGCTCCGGTAACTCTGGCCGGCGAGCTGGTGATTACCCACGCCGAGGTTCTGGCCTTGGTGACCATCGCCCAATTGGTCAGGCCGGGTACACCCGTGGTGTATGGCATGTCGTCCTCGGTGCCGGACATGCGGAGCGGAGCCAACCTCTCGGGGGCTGTCGAGATTGGGTTGTTGGGCGCCGCTGTGGCCAAACTGGCCAGACGCTGCGGTTTGCCCTGCCTCATGAGCACCGGAACCGACGCCCATGCACCGGGCGCACAGTCCGTGATGGAGCGACTGATGACCCTGCTGGTCCCCGCGCTGGCGGGGGTCGACCTGGTCAACCTGACCACTCTGGATACCAAGATGTCCTTTAGCCCGGAGCAGTTGGTCGTGGATGAGACCCTACTTGGCGTGGTCGAACGCTGCCTGCGGGGGATTACGGTAGACGACAGCGCCCTTGCCCTGGATCTGATCCACGACATCGGACCGGGTGGCGCGTTCATAGCCACAGATCATACTGTGGGAGGCTTTCGCGAGGAGTTGCTGATCCCGGATCTAATCGACCGCCAGAACAGAGAGTCGTGGCAGGCGGCTGGTGACCCAGATATGCGCACGCGCGCCCGGGATAAAGCACGGCGCATCCTGGCCGAGCATCATCCGGTACCACTAGCTGACGACGTCACCGCACGGCTGGACGAAATCGTCCAGGAAGCAGAGGCTCGATCCCGGAGCCATTGACCCGCTGTGGGCTGATGGGGTCCGAATAAGGGACGGGACAGAACCGATGAAGGTAGAGAAGATCACTGTTTGTGGGGGAGGAAACGGCGCTCAGACCCTGGCGCCCATTGCCGCCCGCAATCTGGGCTGTGCCGTGGACCTATACGCCCCGTTTGGCGACGAAGCCGGCCGGCTGCGCGCTGGCCTCGCTACTCACGGCGGCCTGGAGACCAGCGGCGCAGTCCAGGCCAAGGCTCGACCCCGGCGGGTCGCGGCGGACCCGGCAGCCGTGATCCCCGGATCGAGCGTGGTGGTGCTGGTGCTACCGGCATTTGCCCATGAGAGCACGCTGCGCCAGATTGTGCCCTTCCTGGACGAGGGGACCTGGGTCGGGGCCATGCCCGCCCGCGGAGGCTTTGACTACTGCGCCGCGCAGGTGTTGAAGGAACAGGGCCGGGAGGATGTCCGGCTCTTTGGCCTGCAAACGCTACCATGGGCCTGTCGCATCCAGGACTATGGCCAGGTCGTCCACATCCTGGGGGTCAAGAAGGTGGTGGACGCGGCCAGCCGGCCGGCCGCAGAGATCGAAGCGATCGCGCCGCTATTGGGGCGCATGCTGGGCCTGCCCATCGGCCGGGCGGCGAACCTGCTGGCTTTGACGCTGGCCAACACCGGGCAGCTCATTCACCCAGGCATCATGTACGACCACTTTGCCACATGGGATGGTTCGCCCTTCGGGGTGGAAGATGTGCCGTTGTTCTATCAGGGCCTCAGCCACAAAGGAGCCGGGACACTGGCCGAGCTGAGCGACGACATCCAGGCCATCCGGGCCAAACTGGAGCCTGCGTTGGACCTCTCAGCGGTGCGCCCGTTGCACGACTGGCTGCTCCAGTCGTACGGCGACGCCATCGCCGATCCGTCGACCTTGCACAGCGCCTTTGTCACCAACGGGGCCTACGCCGGCCTCGAGGCACCGGTGATAGAGGCCGCATCGGACCGCGTCCGAAGATCGGGGCAGTTCGTGCCCAACTTCCGAGCGCGCTACCTGGCCGAGGACGTGCCCTTTGGACTGGCCGTCAGCCGCGCCATCGCCTGCCTGTCAGAGGTCGAGACGCCTGCCATAGACCGGGTGATTGCCTGGGCTGACGCCCGGCTGGGCAAGGATTTTTTGGGCTGCGATGCAAACCTGACCGCGGGTCAGGCCCGCATCCCGCAAGCGTATGGGCTGGACAGTCTGGGCCAATTGCTTGCCTTTGCTTCCGAAACCGAAAGCTGGTTGCGCGGCCGTCATCGTACGGCAGGTGAATCAAGAGTACAAAGGAGAAGATAGGGGAGAACATCATGGAGACCAAAACGGAAACGCACCACAAAAAGCGGCGCGTGCTGGCCGGATCCATCGGCGACTGCGTGCACTCGTTGGGCGTGGAGACCTTTGCGGAGTGGATGGAAGACCGGGGCGACGGCTTTATGGCGGTCATGCTGGGACCGGCTGTGCCGATCGATGATGTGATCAACAAGATCCGCGAATCACGGCCCGAGGTGGTTGCCATCTCGATGCGCCTGGGCGACTTGCACGTGGACAAGCTCATCAGCGAGTTCATCGAAAAAGCGGCCCGACACCGCCTGCTTCCTCGCGAGAGTGGCATCCGCTACGCCTTTGGCGGGTTGCGCCCGGCGGCCAATCTGGTACGTGCCATGACCGGCCTGCCGGTGCAGGAGGACCAGTTCGCCCCACCCGAAGACCGGCACTTTGACCTTGAGGAAATGGCCGAGAACTATGGTGACATCGATGCCTTCCAGGGCTTTTTTGCCCTGGTCGTCGACGATTTCATCACCATGGCGGAATTGGAAGCCTTTGCCCTGGACGTGGCGGTTGCTGAGGATGAGCAAGAGATCCAATGGGCCGATACGCTACCCGACCGTATCCGGCAGGTGCGCGAGCTAGAGAACCGGCCCATCCTCCGTGCGCACATCGGCATCGCCGCCGACAGCATCGAGCCCACCATCGAGGGAGTCGAGATGCTGGCCGATGCCGAGTGCCTGGAGATCGTCTCGCTGGCACCCGACCAGCCTGCGCAGGAGTATCTGGCCAAGTTTGTGCGCGGCGAAGAAGACCCTGACAACTACCTCAAGGGGCAGGGGGGCGTGCCCATCCGCACCACCGAGGACC
>CBDUWJ010000325.1:0-3743 GCA_965370895.1 uncultured Anaerolineae bacterium
TGGTCAAGTGTGAGCTGCAGGTCGTCGAAGCGCCGCGTTTTTTCGAGGCCATGTTGCGGGGTCGACCCTACTATGAGGCATCACACATCACCTCGCGCATTTGTGGCATCTGTGCCACCGGGCACGCGACCGCCTCGTTGCTAGCGACGGAGAACGCACTGGGTGTGGAGGTGTCGGAGCAGACCGAGTTGCTGCGCAAGCTGGTGTTCCACGGGGAGATCATCGACAGCCACGTGCTGCACGTATACATGCTCGTCGCCCCGGACTTTTTCGGCGTGGGCAGTGTGTTTCCCCTGGCTCAAACGCATCCCGAGGTGGTCAAGCGGGCATTGCGCATAAAAAGGCTATCGGGGGACCTGTGCGCCATGGTCTCCGGCCGCCATACCCACCCCATCGCCATGGCTGTCGGCGGCTTTACACATCTGCCCTCGATCAAGGAGTTGCTGGCGATGAGGGAACGCCTGGTCGCGGCGCGCGAGGATCTGGACGAGACTATCGCGCTGCTCAAGACGCTGCCCTGGCCCCAGTTTGAGCGCGAAACCGAGTACGTGTCGCTCCAGAAGGACGACGAGTATGCTTTTATCGACGGCTGGATCGCCACAACCGACGGCTTTACCTACGAGATTCCCGAGTATCGCCAGGTAACCAACGAGTTCATGGTTCCCCACTCGACGGCCAAGCACGCCAAACACAACCGGGAGAGCTACATGGTTGGGGCGCTGGCTCGCTTTAACAATAACTATGAGCAATTGCACCCGCAGGCCAAGGCAGCCGCCGAAGAGATGGGGATGAAGCCTATCGTCACCAACAGTTTCCTCAACTCTGGTGCCCAAGCCATCGAGATAGTCCACTGCGTCGAAGACAGCATCCGCATCATCGACGAGTTGGTGGACCGGGGCATCGTGGAAGAACCGCTGTACGAGTTCCAGGGCAAGGGCGGCGAGGGGGTCGGCTCCTGCGACGTCCCGCGCGGGATCCTGTTCCACAACTATGTCATCGACGACGACGGCCTCATTCAGGGGGCCAACTGCATCATCCCCACCAACCAGAACTATGCCAACATGGAAGCCGACATGCGCGCCCTGGTGCCGCAGATCCTGGACCAGCCCCAGGAAAAGATCACGCACATGATGGAGATGTTGATCCGGGCCTATGACCCCTGCATCTCCTGCTCGACGCACTTTCTTGACGTAGTATTTGTCTGAGTGGAGTATCATGGGTCAAGTGTCAAGGGACCCGGCAACACCTGACACACTCATCATCGGACTGGGCAATCCGCTGCGTGGGGACGATGGCGTCGGGGTTCGCGTGGCCCAGGCATTGGTGGATCTGGCGCTACCCGACGGTGTGGAGGTGGTGGACGGCGGGACACAGGGATTGGGCATTGTCAACCTGATGGAAGGGTGGCCGCGAGTGATCCTTGTAGATGCTGCTGATGTGGGCATGGCCCCTGGCCAATTCATTCGCTTTGGGTTGGAGGACGCGCATTTGCTGGGTGATGACCAGCACCTGTCGATCCACGCCGCTGGTCTGCGCGACGCCCTGTTGCTGGCTCAGGCCCTGGGGACGTTGCCGCGCGAGGTCATCATCTTTGGCGTGCAGCCGGCCACGGTCGAATGGGGCAGCCGTTCAAGTCCCCAAGTCGAAGCCGCGCTGCCTGGTCTGATAACGGCCGTGTTGGCCGAGACAGTCCGCAAGAAAACCCCGGCGAGTGTCGAGGGAGGCTGTTCCACGGGACGTGGGCCTGCTGGACGCCGTGGGCTTTGCCCACACCTGGCGAAGTCGACTCCTGCGGGCAGGCAGTCCGCGGGTGTGCAGGGTTGTAGTACCTAGCTATCCCAGTACAAATCGGAGGAAGGCAATCATGGCTAACGAGAGGATCTTGGTCGTTGACGATGACCCGGATTTGGTAGAGGTGATGAGGCTGACCCTGGAGGCCGCAGGTTACCAGGTTTTCAGCGCCGCGAGTGGCGCAGAGGGATTGGAGAAAGTCAAGGAGATCGATCCTGATCTGATCATCCTGGACGTGATGATGGACTATACCACTGAGGGGTTCCACGTCACGTTGCAGTTGCGGAGCCCTGATCCCGATTCGGAGTATGCTCCTTATAGCAAGATACCGATCCTGATGCTGACTGCCCTTCACAGCACGACATCGCTGCGTTTCACGCCAGACGAAGACTACCTGCCCGTGGACGACTTTGTGGAGAAGCCTCTGGAGCCGGGCGCTCTGCTGGAGAAGGTGGAAAAGGCCTTGGCGAAATAGCCGGCAACGGCGTGGGCGAGATCCTCAAAATGCTCTGCCTGTTTGTCACTGCTGATGACGACAGGATAATAACGACAGGCGTTATGGCCCGTCACTGTTTTCTGCCCTTCTCCCGATACTACAGACAGGCCGTCGCGCCAAAGGAGCTGTGTCCTGTACGTTTCCAAATGAGAACGCGCAACGGAATTCGGGGGAAGCGCTCTTTGCATGACCCTGCCGACGCGTGAGGAGGTTCTGGACCGACTGGCACATGGTTGGGCCAGGGGAAGCGGGAATGAAAAGGAATAAAATGCGAATTGGTGGCATCATCCAGAACCGCAATCTGGCGAAGATCGGGATAATGTCCATTCCCGACCGTGCCGGTGTGGCCGGTGCCATTTTCCAGGCTTTGGGCGCCAAACACATTAGCTGCCCCTTCATCGTTCATACGATCGACCTCAACAACCTGGACAGCATCGTCCTCTGCGTAGACCGAAGGAGCCTAAAGGCAGCGCTCAGAGTGCTTGACACCATCAAGGAAACGGTGGGGGCAGAAGAGGTGGCCTACCACAAGGAGGTAGGCATGGTTTCCATATTTGGCCCGCACTTTGGGGAGCGAGCAGGCATCTCCGGTACGATGTTCTCGGCCCTGGCCTCGGCTGGCATTAACATCCTGGCTATCAGCACCTCTATCTCCAGTCTGTCCTGCATTGTCGACGTGCACGACATGGACAAGGCGGTGAGGGCCCTTGGAGAGGCCTTCGAACTGCCCTAACCAGGATACGGGCATCTCGGGATGCCTGGCCTCATCACATGTGGGGATGCCCTTTTGGATCTAGCCCATGGGAGTGTGACTGTGCCATCGGCGTCTAACTCATCGGCCCAGAAGAGCACTATGGCTGAGCAGGAATTGGTCAGCAGTCTGTCCTGGCTGATCAAGCTGCGCTGGCCGGCTGGGATTGGGGTGCTGCTGGGCACCTGGTTCGCCACCAGCATCCTAAGCATTGGGATCCCGGCTGCTCCGTTATACGTCTTGGGCCTGGGGATCTTGGCCTATAATGCAGTCTTTTGGTGGGTACTGCGCCGATTGAATGCCAGGCCTGCCTCTCCCTACACCGTCTATCAGGGGTTTGCCCGGGTACAGATCGGTGCGGACTGGATGGCGATGGCCCTGCTGGTCCACTTTACCGGGGGTATCGAGAGTCCAACGCTCTACTTCTTCCTGCTACACATTATCATCTCCTCTCTATTGCTCCCACATGATCGGGGGTTCCTGTACGTCACCCTGGCGCCCGTTCTGGTTAGCGGCATGGCCTTTTTGGAGTACCGGGGTGTACTGCGTCACGTTTACGTGTTTGAGCCGGCCCGGCACAGCGAAGTCCTCTACGTAACCAGCGTTCTTCTTTTCTTTACCGCCGCCTGCTACACGACCGCGTATCTCTCGATGACCGTCTCCCGTCGATTGCGCCGGCGCGAGGATGAATTGGCGGCCCTTTAC
>CBDUWJ010000326.1:0-3728 GCA_965370895.1 uncultured Anaerolineae bacterium
ACCCTACTGACTCGTTTGAACATCGACACCTTGTCCGCGCCTTGGCGGGGTCGCTCTTGCTCTGGCTGAACGCCCACCGTCACAAGTCCAGATGGACCGGCAGCGACGCGTCAAGCTCGATCCGTCCCGGCTCGACTCGGCAGCCATAGGCATAGACCTCCACACCCCGGCCGGCCGCATCGCGCAAGGCCTGGCCAAAACCGGGATCCGACTCGTCGTGGGTGCGCAGACCCAGGGCATCATCTCGCTGCACGACAAAAACCACCGCCGCGCGGTAGCCCGCTTCAACAGCACCAGCCAGTTCCCGCACGTGCCGGCGTCCCCGCAATGTAACCGCATCGGGGAAGCAGGCCAGGCCATCCACCACCAACGTGACCGATTTGACCTCGACCAGACAGGGTGGCTTGTCTGGTGCTGCAAGCAGAAAGTCGAGACGACTGTTACCGAACGCCACCTCACGGCGCACAGTGGGGTAGCCGGCCAGGGGCGTCAGCCGCCCGGCGCGAAGGGCCTCTGCCACCAGGTCGTTAGGCAATCGCGCATCCACCGATACCCAGCGCCGGTTCAACTCCACCAGGTGCAGGTCATAATCGGTTTTTCGCTGCGCCCCTCGACGCTCCACCAATAGGGTACGGCATCCCGGCACCAGCAGTTCACCCAGCCTCCCAGAGTTCGGCAGGTGCGCACACACCGGCTGACCCGCCACCTCCACAGTCACTCGAAAGCGATTGTCGCGAGCCACGAACCGGCCCTCTACCAGGCTACCAGCTACCTCCACGCTTGCGCTCCAAATGCAACAGAGGATCCAGGCAGGGCCTCTACCCCTTGGCGTATAAGACGGCGCTGGTCTTTCTCCATTTCGTCCGCCTTGTCTACCTGGACTGGTTTATCTCCCCAATGCCTACCAGGATTGCCGCACATCAGACCCGAACACATACACAGCGCATTCATGGCCATGGTTGGCTGCGGTCCCGTAGCCGCCATCCAATATCGCGATCTCTTTCGATACAGCCCCTCAGCATGGTGTCCGCGTGTTGCTCACTTGCCGGTTCTCACCGTCCCATCACTGCGCTGGCCAACCCCCTGAATCCGGGAATGGCGAGAAACTCGACACCGGGCAAGGCCCGATCCCCAATCCGGATACCTGGGCCCTCACCCCTTCATCACCGCCAATGGCCGGAACCTGGCCACCTTTCGGGCCAGCCCGGCACCATGCACCACCTCGATGACCGCGTCAATGTCCTTGTAAGCGTCTGGGGCCTCCTCAGCAAGGCCGGCCATGCTTCGGGCCCGCACCTGGATGCCCTGAGCCTCAAGGTCTCGGCGCAGCATCCCGCCGTGGATCCTCTTCTTCGCGGCGGTGCGGCTCATCACCCGGCCGGCGCCGTGGCAACAGCTGCCAAAGCTCTCTTCCATGGCGCCGGCAGTGCCCACAAGCACATAAGAGGCAGTGCCCATGTCGCCGGGAACCAAGACCGGCTGGCCAACGGCCCGGTAGACGTGTGTCACCGCTGGATGGCCCGGTCCAAAGGCCCGCGTCGCCCCTTTGCGATGGACGCACAGCTTCATCTGCCTGCCCTCCACCACGTGCTCCTCGATCTTGGCGATGTTGTGGGCCACGTCGTACACGGTATGTAGATCGAAATCCTTCACTTTGCCAGCCAGGACCTCTTCAAAGCTCCGCCGGGCCAGGTGCGCCATGCACTGCCGATTGGCCCACGCATAATTGGCTGCCGAGGCCATCGCCCCGAAGTAACTCTGGCCCTCTGGCGAATCGAGGGGCGCACAGACCAACTGCCGGTCGGGCAACCGGATGTCGTATTTTCGCACAGCAGCCTGCAGACTCTTCACATAGTCGCTGCACACCTGGTGTCCCAGACCCCTCGATCCGGAGTGGATCTCCACCGTGAGCTGGCCCTCGAACAGGCCAAAGACACGGGCGACCTCTTCCTCATAGATCTCTACGACTTCTTGGAGCTCAATGAAGTGGTTGCCGCTGCCGAGCGTGCCCAGTTGTGGACAGCCTCGCTGTTTGGCCCTCGGGCTCACGTCCGAGGGATCGGCACCGGGCATTGCACCGCCCTCCTCCAACCGCGTCAGGTCGTCCGGCCGGCCATAGCCCGCTTTCACGGCCCAGGCCGCGCCCTTGACCAACACTTGTTCCATCTCGCCGAGCGACACTTTGCGCGCCCCGCCCCCCTTGCCCACGCCGGCGGGGATGCAACGAAAGAGCGATGAGATGAGGCCACTCACCTCTCCCTTGACGTCTTTGGCAAGCAAATCGGACGCCATAAGCCTGACGCCACAGTTTATGTCATAACCCACCGCCCCGGGCGAGATGACGCCGTCGGGATAGCGGGTCGGTACTACAGCACCGATGGGCGGGCCATAGCCCTGGTGAGCATCGGGCATGACCAGCACCCGTTTGACCACGCCGGGCATCGCCGCCGTGTTCACCAACTGCTCCAAGGACCGGTCGCGAAAAGCAAGCTTCAGAAGCTCCTCGCTGGCATATACTCGCGCCGGAACCCTCATGTCGGAGCGGTAGCTGGCCGGGATCTCCCACACATATTCGCTCATCCGCACCAAATCCGATCTCTGGACCATTGTACTATCCTTTCCAGTGCTCAAAATGCGGCGCTCAGAGACCTGGCACCGACGCTCCAACTCGAAACATCACACGTCAAGGGTGATCACGGTGGACCATCCATCCTCATCCCGCACCAACGCCAGCTCGTGAAAGGTTGCAGCTTTGATGCTCGCCCTGGTGACCCGGCCGAAGAGACAACCCACCCGCGCCACCAGCGTTGTGGCGGTCAACGACTCGAACTGGCAATCCACAAACAGCAGATCCTCCATTTCGGTGAGGAAGAGCAGCTCGTTCAGCCAGTCGACCAGGAGCGCTTCCTGGTCCAAGGCATCCAGCCGGACTTTGCGCCAGGTGGTCGCCACGGGCCCCTGCAGGTCGGCCATCAAACTGTACATCCCCCGCGCCGCGCCGGCGAAGAGATCGGGCAGTTCGTGGCCCCACACCCATAGCGCCCGATCGGCAGTATGCTCGATCTCCTGGTAGCGATAGGCACAGCCAACAGATGACGCATGGTTGCCACCTGCAACCTGCTGCTTGCCGCTCAGAATGCGTCGCGCTGTTTCGCCGTCCCGTTCGATCTGGGCGACCAGGTCAGCGACATCCTCAAATCGGCGCTCGGCCCGCAGCCTGGCCACAAATTCGACCACCAGGTCGCACCCCTGGATGTTGCGGCCAGTCTGCTGGCCGGTGCCAAGGTCCAAGATGCGGGCTTGTACGATCCTTTGGCCTCTGTCGAAACTGGGGTGCACACCCACATTGGCCACCGCCGGGTGGCGCTCTGCGCCCAACAGGGCAAACGCGGCATAGACGCCGTCCGCTGGCACCGCCCGTTCGGAAGGGACCTCAAGATTCGCCGTGGGAAGGCCCGCGGTCCGGCCCGGTTGCGCGTCCACCAGTACCCTACCCGACAGACTAGGATACCGCCCGAGCAGTCGCGCTGCCTGCTGCACGCAGCCCTCGCGGAGCAGCGCGCGGATGCGACTGCTGGATATCGTGCCACCGCCACCGGTCAGTGATTGAACCACGTGGAGTCCAAAACCCAGTTCCCGGCCCAATTCCCGCAACCTGGAGACATTGCCTTCTCGGTTCCGGCCCAATGCAAAGCCGGCGCCCACCCACAACTCCCGCATCCTCAGGT
>CBDUWJ010000327.1:0-3725 GCA_965370895.1 uncultured Anaerolineae bacterium
CCGCTGCTGGCGCGCCCCGTCCGGGCCAGCACCTACACGGTGACCAACACCAAGGATGACGCCCTGCTCGGCTCTCTGCGTAGGGCCATGCTCGAGGCCAACAACAACCCTGGCTCGGACACGATCGTCTTCAACATCCCCTCTTCGGACCCTGGTTACAGTTCTGCCACCAAGGTGTGGAAGATCCAGCTTCTTACCCCGCTGCCTGGTATGGGCGATGGCGGGACGATCATCGACGGTGCAACACAGACGGCGAACCAGGGGGATAGCAACGTCCACGGCCCGGAGGTGCAGATCGACGGCGCGAATCTCGGCGGCGACGCCTCGCTGTTCTATGTGGAATCGAACGCCAACCAGATCTTGGGGCTTGTGCTCACCCACGCGCCAGGGCCCGGTATCCGGATCATCGTCGGGGCCTCGGGCAACATTGTCCGCGACAACTATATCGGCACCGATCCCGGTGGCACCATGGCCCGGGGCAACGGTGCTGGAATCCACGTGTCCAGCGGTGCCCGGGAGAACGTCATAGCCCACAATGTCATCTCAGGCAACAACCAGGATGGCATTGTGATCACCGGGAACGGCACGGAGAGCAACCACATCCGTCGCAACAATATCGGCCTGGATCTGACGGGCATGGCTGCAGTACCCAACCAGTGGGACGGGATAGCCATCGCCAATGGGGCGGCGTGGAACGTCGTCGGCGGGGACTCGGGGTACCGCAACTACATCGGCGGGAATGGTCTAAACGGCGTGCGCATCTATGGCAGCGGGACCGTTTACAACGACGTGAGCTTCAGCTATATCGGCATTGACTCCGGCGGTGTTGGCAGTGTCGATGTGGGGAACAGCCACAACGGCGTTGCCATCGACGGCGGCGCTCATCACACTGAGATCTTGTTCAACCTGATTTCGGGGAATCATGGGCACGGCGTCTATATCGAGGGTGGCGGCACGGAAGGTACCCGGCTGTGGGCCAACACTATCGGCGCCAATGCACAGGTCACGGCAGGGGTTCCCAACCATCTGCACGGTGTCGCCGTCTACGATGGGGCGGCTGACGTCGTGATTGGCGACAACTGGAGCAACATCATCGCCGCCAGTGGCTGGAGTGGGGTGGCTATCGTCAACAGCCGGAGAGTTACCGTGAGTAACAACGACATCGGCACGGATGCTGCTGGTACGGCGACGAACCTGGGCAACGGGTTCCACGGCATAGCCATCGTCAACAGCCCAGACAATGCTGTGCGCTTTAACAGGATCGCCTACAACGGGACGCAGGCTATCCGGGCGGGCGTGCTGGTCGATGGCGCGAGTGCTACCGGCAATGCCATCAGTCATAACAGCATCCACGACAACAGCGGCAAGGGCATCGCGCTGCACAACGGCGGCAACAATGGGTTTGCAGCGCCGAGCATCAACATGGCCAGTTGCGTGCACGTCGGCGGTGACTCGTGCGCCAACTGCACCCTGGAGTTCTTTTCCGATGAGGCCGACGAGGGGCGGGTCTACGAGGGGAACATGCAGACCCACCAGTGGACCTGGGCCTTTTCCTGGACCGGGAAGGTGACCGGGCCGAATGTCACAGTCACGGCCACCGACAAGCAGGGCAACACCTCAGAGTTCTCGTCCCCGTGGGTGGGGGCCTGCAACCGCATCCACCTGCCGCTGGTGTTGCGCAACTCCTGACAGCGGGGACGCGCACCCACGGTGACACTGGTCTTGAACCCCCAGACCCCGTTCTCCGGGTCACTGCCGCCACCATTTTGAGGCCCTGACGCCAGGAAACGACACCAGCTCTCGCGGATGCTGGCGCGGACGTCACAGCCATCCCTCGCACGCTCGCGGCTGTTCTTGGAGCAGCGCCGGATCAATGGGGCCGAGCCCGATTGACGGGGCGTTGCTTCGTTTTTCGGCAGATGGGTCGCCGGGCGGTTTCTCCAGATTCCACCATGGTGAAACGCGCCCGATACCCACCCTTCCGGATCCCCGAATCGCGGCTCAGATATACAGCTTCTGCTGGTCTACCTCATCGCGCAGGATGCGCAGCTCCTCGGCCGTGGGAGCCTCGTTGGCGCCCACCTCGTCAGGAATGATCAACGGAAAGCCGGTCTCGGCCACCACCTGGTCCACCGTCACCCCCGGGTGGGTGGCCAGCAGCACCATGCGCTTTGTCTCGTCGTCAAAGCCCATGAGCGCCAGGGTGCTGACTACGTAGAGCGGTCCGGTGTCAGGCGGCAGGCCAGCCTGCTCCCGCGCTCCGGGCCCGGTCAGGTAGCCGGGCGTGGTCACAAAGTCGCATTGGGGCACAAAGCTGCGCCTGCTGTGGCGCATGATGGCGATCGTCTGCCAGCAGAGCGAGCCCACATCGTTGGCCCCGCCGCTGCCCGGCAGCCGGACCTTGGGCGTGTGCTGGGAGCCAATGACGGTGCTGTTCAGGTTTCCGTAGGTGTCGATCTGCGCCCCGCCCAGGAAACCATAGTCGATAAAGCCGCGCGTGGCGGTCTCCATGGTGTCGCAGATGCCCGAAGCGGACAGGGCCTTGTGGAAGGTGCGCGCCTCGCCTACGGCCATGGGCAGGTCCTCCAGGATGGCGCCCGTGCCGCCGAACTCAAAGATGGCGACTAGGTTGGGCGCCTGGCGCCGCTGGGCGAGCGAGGCGGCCAGCATGGGCACGCCGGTGCCGATAAACGCCGTCGTCTCGTCCTCCACCAGCCGCGAGGCGATGCAGATCAGCAGTTCCGTGGGATTATAGTCCAGCTCGTTCATTCTCGTTTTTCCCTCCCTTCAACCATCTCTGCCAGCCGTTCGTGGCCTACCTTGTCCAGATAGGCCTGGTGGTCGGGCAGATCGTGGATCCACTCCTTCAGGTAGGCCAGCGCGCTCTCGTCGGTCGCCGAGGCATCGACCCAGGCCCTGATCTCCGGCTCGTCGCGGCAGTAGACATAAGCCATCTCGCCGGGATGAGAGCCGAACGGCGCGTGAACTACTGCGTCGACCAGGTAGTAGGGGATGGCCGTCCGGTCGGGATAGCGGCGGATCTCTTCGGTGGGCACGATCTCCTCGGCGCTGACGATGAGGCGCTTGCTGGCCCGCGACATCTCCAGGGCAAAGCCACTGATGCCCTCGATCTGGCAGTTGCCGTAGCGGTCGGCGCGGTGGACGTGGATGAGGCCCACGTCCAGGATCAGGGCCGGCAGCAGGGCCAGCTTTTCACCGGTGAAGGGGCACTCGACCACCTTGGCGGCGCTGTACTTGAGGGTGTCGGTGCCCAGCATGGACCGCACCGGCAGAAAGGGCACGCCCATGGACGTCGCCTTGAAGCGCCAGGTGATGCCTCCGTTGCTCCACTCCACTACTTTTTCGACGCGGCCGCTCTCTACCTCGCGGCGCAGGGCCCTGGACACGCCATAGACCTCCAGGCCGATGTAGGTGATGTCCAGCGTCTTGACCATGTGCGCCGCCAGCCAGAGATCCAGCTCGGTGACCCCCTGACCGGCGACCCGCAGGTCCTTGACCCCCTGCCGCACCACCTCGCGCACGAGGGTCATGGGGCAGCGGACCGTGCCGTATAGCTCGGTGCCGATGTAGCAACCATCGTACACAAAGCGGCGCACGGCCTCTGCCTCGCTCATTAGTTTGTCCGTGAGCTTTCGCGACTTTTTCGTCCGGTTCCACTCGCGAAAAGCATTCATGTCCGGCGGCTGGATCAGCTCGCCGGTGCC
>CBDUWJ010000328.1:0-3724 GCA_965370895.1 uncultured Anaerolineae bacterium
TGCTATAATACCGCCTGGGTGTCACCGCCTTGTGCCTTGAGCAGCGAATAGGCCGGGGGCGGTGTTCTTCTTGCGCGCTGGGGAGTACATCGATGTCGATTCAGAACCAAGACCACGGTGAGATCACTCTGGCCCGAACGCTGGGTCTCTTTGATGCCGTCATGATCGGCCTGGGGGCCATGATCGGTGCCGGCGTCTTTGTATTGGCCGGGATCTCCGCGGGCGTAGCCGGGCCAGCGGCCATTGTTGCTTTTGCCCTCAACGGTGTTGTTACGACCTTCACGGCCTTTAGCTATGCTGAATTGGCCTCGGCCATCCCTGAGGCTGGCGGCGGCTATGCCTTTGTGAAGCGCGCTATGCCGACTGCCCTGGGGTTCCTGTCCGGTTGGATGCTCTGGTTTGCCTATACCGTGGCCTGTGCACTCTATGCCGCGGCTTTTGGCAGCTACTTCATTGAGTTGCTGAGCAGCTACTGGCCAGCGGCGCACGCTGGATTGGTGGGTACTCTGGGTCACAACTGGTCAGTGGCGCTCGTGACCTTTGTAATCAGCGCCTTCTTTGTCACCCTCAACGTACTGGGCGCCGACGTGACCGGCAAGGCGGAGACTATAGTTACCATGGCCAAGATCATCATCCTGGGCGTCTTTATCGCTTTTGGATTGGCCGCGTTCTTCCAACGACCCGATGCCACGGCCGCCTTCAAGCCTCTCTTCCCCAGGGGGTTCAGTGGCGTCCTCATGGCCATGGGCCTGACCTTCATCGCCTTTGAGGGCTACGACCTCATCGCCACCGTGAGCGAGGAGGTGAAAGACCCGACCAGGAACATCCCAAAAGCGACCTTCATATCCCTGGGTATAGCCGTGACCATCTACCTGTTCATCCTTCTGGTCTCGATTGGTGCGGTGGACGCCACAAAGTTCGACATCTATGGCAAGACGTACGACCAAGTCCCCACTGAGCTGCAGATCGACGCCGCGCTGGATCCGAGCGATCCGGAGATCAACACCTCCTGGGAGATCCTCGGCATCTACAAGGAGACAGGCATCGTTCGCGCGGCCGAGAACTTTATGCCGCGGATTGGCGTGGCCCTCATCGTCTTTGGCGGGCTCTTTTCCACCATGTCGGCGCTCAACGCCACGATCCTGGCTTCCTCGAGGGTAGGGTTCAGCATGGGCCGCGAGCGGATGCTGCCCCCCGCCCTGGCGACCATCCATCCCCTGCGCCGGACGCCTTACGTGGCGGTGCTCATCTCGGGGATCATCATCGTGGCCATAGCCATCGGCTTGCCGCTGGAGGTGGTAGGCTCTGGGGCAAGTTTGATGTTCCTACTATCCTTCGCCATGACCAACGCGGCGATGATTCTGATCCGCGTGAACGAACCCGATCTGCCGCGGCGCTTTCGGGTACCCCTCTTTCCGCTGCTGCCGATCCTGGGCATCATCTCTAACCTGGGGCTGGCCATCTACCTGTTCACCTTCCAGCCCATGGCCTGGTATGTAGGTCTGGCGTGGGTGGCCATAGGCGCTGTGGTCTATCTGGCCTACACGGTACGGGCAGTAGAGGAGGAGGAACGACTGCCGGTCAAGATCCTCCACGAGGAACGGCTGGTGCCCAAGGATTATGCCGTGCTCATCCCCCTGGCCAACGAAACCCAGGCGCGTATGCTGGGCATTCTGGGAGCAGCCATCGCCAGTGCGCACGATGGTGAGGTGCTGGCCCTACACGTAGTCCGTGTGCCGGTCCAGCTTTCCATTTCCAACGGGCGGATGTTCCTGCGGGACGGCAAACCGATCCTGGACGAGGCCATTCGACAGGCCAGGGAAGCGAACGTGCCGGTGCACACCATGATCCGGCTGGACCGCCACGTCGGCAGAGCGATCACTGACACCGCCCGCAAATACCGGGTTGATCTGATGATCATGGGCTGGCCAGGCGAAACCGACAGCCCGCACCGTGCTTTTGGCAGCATCATCGACCTGGTCGCGGTGAATCCGCCATGCGACCTGGCTGTGGTCCGTTTCCGCAAGCGCCAGGAGCCGAGGCGCATTCTGGTACCCACCGCCGGTGGGGCGAACACCAGGTTGGTCATCAGCCTGGCCATAGACCAGGCCCGGCGCTTTGCCGAACGAACGGGCGAGTCGCCAGTCGTCACCCTGCTGTACGTCTGCATCCCGGCCAGAGCCTGTCCCGAAGTTCAAGCCCGGGGCTACGAGTTGCTCCGCAACCTGGCCTCCGGCTACGACTATCCCCTGGAAGTCAAGGTGGCGCCGGCGGATGATGTGGTGGACGGCATCGTAGAGGAGTCTGCCCAGCACGACCTGGTGGTGATCGGCGCAACAGCGGAGCGCATGTTTGATCAAGTGCTCTTTGGCACGGTCCCCGAACGCGTGGCCCAGCGCGCGCCTGTCACGGTGATGATGGTCAAGGGCTACAAAGGGCCGGTGCGATCCTGGATCCGCCGCAACTTGTCCTGGCTGTTTTCCTTGGGCGAGCGGCGCCGAGCAAGGTCTACAGGATAGTGCGTACCGCACGAGTTGGATTTGCAAAATCCGTCTGCTTGTGCTAGAATGGCGGCCGTGCTCGCCAGAGTTGAGTGGTAAAAGTCACAGTAGCACGTATGGTTGGATAGCGGACCCCGGACCGAGCCGGTACCGTGTGGGCTTGGCTTCGGGGTGTTTTCGCGCCACGGGGTACTGGTCTCGGGCTATGAATGCGGAGCTGCGGCAGAGAATGGAGGAGAAATAATGGGAGAGGACCAAAATACGCTGGTTGAAGGGCTGAACTCATTTCTGGAGGGGAAAGGCGCTGGCTGGGTGCTCAACGTGGCCATCGTGGCCCTGGTGATGGCGGCCCTGCTCTTGCCCCCCGTCTCGGCTCAGGAGCGCATTCTGGATGCGGGTTACCAGACGATTGACAGTGACACAGGCGGCTCGATACAGGATCCCGATGGGATGCAGGTGACCGTCTGGCCCGAGGGCATGGAGAAGAACGTCAAGATCAAAGAGGTATCGGTACCCAGGGCCAGCTTCCTGGATGGCTCGGCGGGTAAGGACCTGGTCGAAGCAGCCAAGGCCCTGCCCTCGCACCTGCACGTCAAGAGCCCCATTTATGAGATCCAGGTCAAGGGCACCATGCCCACAGAAGTGACACTCATTGTGCCGGTCCCCAACAACGCCGAGCCCTACGAAACGCTGTCCCTCTACAATTGGACCGGTGAGGAGTGGGAGTTCCTCCCGGGCCACGTGATTCTCGAGGACGACGTGCTCGAGGCCCGCCTGGACTATGTACCCCAGACGGTAGCGGCCATGCAAAGTGCTGCTCAGCCCCCAACCGTGAGCGCCGAACTGCCGGGCTATGTCTCGCTCCCTGACCTGGGCGACCAGGCTTTGGCCGAACTCAATCCGGTAGGTTACTCCCTGGGCTCTGAGAACAACGTGGAGGGCAGCCTTGCCACGCCGACCGGCATGGAGGGTGGGGAGTCGTACCGCGTACTGCCTGCGCTGCGCAATTGGACCGAGGACGGTGTCGTGCGCAGTGACCTAGTGGACAATATGTTGGTCACAACCGAGTCCCGGCAGACCCACGTGCAGGCCATAGTGAACCTGGTCGTGAGTGAGATGTACAGCGGGATCGACCTGGACTACCGGGGCATCAACTCCGACCTGCGTGACGAGTACACAGCCTTCGTGCAGAAACTGGCGGAGGAGCTCCATGCCAACGGAAA
>CBDUWJ010000329.1:0-3706 GCA_965370895.1 uncultured Anaerolineae bacterium
GCCCCGCCCAGCCAAGCTGTACGAGCTGGACACCAGCCAGGTGGCAGGGACGCAACGATAACCGTTGGCTCTGAAAAGACCGCGCTGCCCGGCGATTGGGCAGAGCGAAAGCGTTATCCTGGGCACAGATGGCATCACAGGTAGGCTGGGGATTTGACGAACTATGCCAGTTGTGGTATAGTGCGCGCGGTACTGGGGGCGTAGTGTAGTGGTGAACATGCCGGCCTGTCAAGCCGGAGATCGCGGGTTCGAATCCCGTCGCTCCCGCTCTTGAGTACACTCCTGAGCCTTGCCTGGCCCGGGAGTTCTTCTTTTGGCCATCCTGAGGCCTGGGTAGACTGGCCGGCAGATTTCGATCGCATCTGCGTCTGCTAGTCATTCCGGCAGAGCTCTTCTCGCCCCTTAGCCCTCCGTGCCCGCCAGCTCGTCTTTGACATCCTGCGTGATTCGTGCTACAATCCCACCATGATGAGCACAGAGACGACTATCGAGATTGCCAGCTATCGTCTGCCCCTGGTAGTGGAACGAGTGAACGGTTTCTACCAAGCCACCAGCCCTGCGCTGGACGGTTTTCTTGTTCTGGCCGGCTCCCTCGAAGAGGTCTTGGCTCTGGCTCCTGGAGTTGCCCGTGCCCTGCTTGAAGCCATGCAGGCCGGAGATCGTAGCCTCTGTACAAGACCGGACTATGACAGTGTGATCGGGGAGGTCATCCTTGAGTAAGTCCGACCCTGGAACGCCAACACAGGCAGTGGTGTGAGAGCAATAAGTAGCAAAGGAAGACAATGATGCTCAAGAATCCTGAACTGGAAAAGACGATTGGTGCTTTGCCTCCCAGTGCCTGGAACGAGCTGGTGGATTTCGTTGGCTACCTGCAGTACAAGCACCAACTCGATCCGTCTGGGCAAGTGGTCAAGCTGGGCGGGCTGTGGGCCGACATCGACTTTGACGTGACAGACGAGGATATCCGTACTTTGCGCCAGCAGGTGACTCGCCAACTACCGGACAAGGTGTGAACCCATGTTCCTGGCCGACGCTGTTGCCATCGTGCGTCACTTGTGTGGCCATCCGGCCCTGGGACGCGAGGCGGCCCGCATTCTCCAAGAAGCAGACCAGGGTTTGCACAGGATCTACCTCTCGGCCATTACGCTGATGGAGGTGTTGTACCTTTCCGAAGCCGGAAGGATCGATCTGCCGCTTGCTGACCTCGTGGACACGGTGTCCCGTAGCCGAAACTATGAGGTTGTCCCCGTAGGCATCGACGTCACTCTGACTGCGGTCGGGATTGACGACGTCCCCGAGCTGCACGATCGGATTGTCGTTGCCACCGCCAACTACCTTGGTGTCCCCATCCTGACCGGCGATCAGGTCATCGCCGGCTCTCGGCATGTCCAAACCCTCTGGTAGGATCTTCTTGCCATCGCTCGGCGCCAAACTCTTCGAGGATCGGCAAGGCAGACTGGGCTACTTCCCCGGATCGAACGTGCTGTGGCGCCCTCCGGAACACTGCAGCGTGGTGGCCTGAGGTCAGGAACCCTTGGGCACTACTGGGGAATTGCGAAGCAGACGGACATTGCTACTGTGTAGACGCGGCCCGTCGCTCCTGCTGGTGGCGTCGGTGTAAGGCTCGTGCAGCATTCGCTGCACGGGCGGTTTTTCGATTGCCTCCCCTTTAGGGTGTAAGCGCATGATCGGCCTGGAATAGGATAACGAATCTGCGGGATTTGGCAAAGATGTGACTCGGCTCTGGCTCTGCGGGGAGAGCGTCGAACAGGTAGAGAACTGGGTCCAAACGCGTTCATTTGCCTGCCCTCCAGACGATGGTGTCGCGGTTCGCGCGGCAGAAGAGGCGGCCCCGATCGTCACCGGTGACGACTCGGAAGGCCAGTAGTCGCTGGAAGCCAGCCCTCCGATTGAAATCGGCGGCTGAGATGAGAAACGCATTGAAACGCGTTCAGGATTGATATGGCGCAACCCAGTTCAATGGGTTACTTCTTCCAGCCATGTGTTTCAACGCCCGGCGGCCAGGAGGCTGAGTTGTTGCGCAACGGGCATGAACTCAGGAGGCTTGGTCCCATTCCCGCCGCCGCACTGATAAACCAACGACGATCAGCGTGGCGCCAAGCAGGACCACAAAGACAGCAATGAATCCCTCGAACGATTGGCCGCCCGCAACCGGCAACATCGCACCGGTCATGGTTATGCGCCCCTCCGTGGCCGGGCTCACTGGCGAATGAGCACCGATGTAAGCGGCGACCGCGTCGGCCAGCAGCGCGCCGCCATCGTAGGGGTCGATGGCGCTGTTGACAAAGACATCGTAGCCATCACCACCATTGCGCAAATAGTCGTTGGATGCCACCTTGTAGACGGCGTCCATATCAAGGGGACTGTACGTGCCACCGGCGTTCATCACCCGCACACTGACGATACGCGCGCCTGCAGGTTGACTGGCATCGAAGGTATACTCGAGTCCGCCTACCTGCGGGAACGCCCCACCCTGTTCCTCGTACTCGCTGACGCCGTGCTCCAGGGCAGCCCACACGTCGGATCCTTTCAGGCCAAAGGTGGCAATCTGGTTGCCAAAGGGCAGCACCTCTAATACTTGCCCCATACTCACATCGCCAGCGGGGATGCTCGTCCGGATGGCGCCGCCATTTTGGATGCAGATCTGCGTGCCGTCGCCGGCTGTCTTCCACAGCACCGCGTCGCAAACCAGGTCGGCCAAGTTGGTCTCCTGGCTGCGCACGAGTTCCCGGGCCCCCTCCAAATTGACGGCTGACTGCCCGACCTTGGTAGCCTTCAGTTCTTCGAGGGGCTTGGCAAATCTGGCCACATCCGCCGCGATGCCGGCATCCTCCTGAATGCTCTCGTCAATGAAGATCGGCTCACCGACGTAGCTATCCACCTTGCCGTCGGCGCTAAAAGTAACTTCCAGGCGACCCAGATACCTGCCCCAATCCCAGGCAGTGACGACCAACGTCGTGTCGCCCGCTGGCGTCGTGACCGCGGTGGGATAGGCACCCTTGGCTCCTTCCATAGGGCCCAACGGAGTGTGACTGTGGCCACCCACGATGACGTCGATACCATCCACGGCGGCGGCCAGTTCCTTGTCCGTGCTGTAACCCAGGTGGGTCAAGGCAATAATCTTGTTGATCCCCTGGCCTTCCAAGGCGTCCACCATCGCCCGGGCAGCGTCGGTGGCATCGCCAAAGACAACGTTGGGACCGGGGCTAGAGATAGACGGCGTGCTCGGAGTAGTCAGACCAAACACGCCGACCTTTTCACCTGCCACGTCCAGCACGGTGTAAGCTTTGATGAGGCCCGCCAAATCAGGATCGGTCGAAGCGTCCACATTGGCACTCACGACCGGAAAATCGGCTTGTTTGATAAACTTGGCCAGCGTGGCAGAACCACGGTCGAATTCGTGGTTGCCGAGAGCCATGACTTGATAGCCCAAGGCATTCATAAAGTAAGATTCCTCCTCGCCCTGCCATTGGTTGAAAAAGAGCGTGCCCTGGAAGGCATCGCCCGCATCCAGCAAGATGAGGTTGCCGCCCTCGCCTTTCACCTCCTGGAGGGCCGTGTAGCGCCGCGCAACGCCGCCCTGCAAGGGCTCGTTGAAGGGCTTGAAGGACTCCAGGTGAGCATGGGTATCATTGGTGTGCAGAATCGTCAAAGTGAACGGACCCTGGGCCCAGGCTGCCGGCAG
>CBDUWJ010000330.1:0-3702 GCA_965370895.1 uncultured Anaerolineae bacterium
CGTAGCTGCCAGCCAGGGCTCATGATCGGCCGCCGGGACAAGCCGTAGAAACGACTGGGAAGCGGGCGAGAGAATGCAGCGGAGCGATCGACCAGCACCAGGCGAATCCCGCTGGGGCTTCTTCCGGGACGATGCGGGTGCTGCGGGGGGGTGGTTGGCACGCCAACCGGTGGCAGGTGCGCACCACTTTTCGCCTCCACAACACGTCACCGAGCAGCCACGTCGGCTGCATCGGGTTCCGATGCGTGGTCACACACCAGGAGTGAATCTGCCCGGCGGGACTGGTATTCGCTATTCCACCAGTAGACGCCGCGCTTCTGGGTCTGCATGTCTGGTCACGCAACCGGCTGCCCGGCCAGCAGGAAGGTATGAGTTAGAGAGATTCGGGCGAGTGGACCCTCTCCGCAAGTGCCTGCAACTGCTCTCGCGTGCCCAGAGCCACAAGCACATCACCGGCCTCGAGCCTGGTCGAAGCCGCCGGCGAGACAATGATGTCGTCCCCCCGCTTGAGTCCCAGGAGGTTTGCGCCGACTGTCTCGCGGATGCGTGCCTCGCCGACCGTACACTTGGCCAGGGGGCATCCGGCGCCAACCGTCAAATCCTCCAGGAAGAGCTGCAGCGAGTCGTCGTACATCACCATCTCTAAAAAGTCTACCACATCAGGGCGGATTAGAGTCTGCGCGATGAGACGTCCTCCCAGGCTATAGGGGGAAAGAACGCGGTCAGCCCCGGCACGCCGCAGCTTGTCCACACTGGTCTCCGTATCGGCGCGGGCGACGATGAATAGATCATGGTTGAGCGCCCGAGAGGTCAGTACCAGATACAGGTTGGCCATATCGCTTTCCACGGCAGCAACCAACCCCTTTGCCCGTTGGATGCCTGCCTTGAGGAGCACCTCGTCGTTGCCTGCATCGCCCCTCACCACCAGGTGTCCCTGTGCCCTGGCCCGCTCTACCGGGCCTTCGTCGGTGTCAACCACGACAAGAGGGCGTCCCTCCTGCTTCAGCCGGGCGCATACTTGCTGCCCTACCCGGCCAAACCCACAGACGATATAATGGTCTCGCAATGACTTGATCTGGCGGTTCATCCTGAGTTCCTCCCACACATCCCCCACCTCGCCAGCGATCATATAGTTGGTCACAGCGGTGAGAGCATAGGTGATACTGCCCACGCCCAGGATGATCAACATCGATGTGAAGAGCCGGCCAGCCGGCGTCAGGGGATGGATCTCGCCGAAACCGACCGTGGTCACCGTGATGATAGCCATGTAGAAAGCATCCACCCACGGCCAACCCTCGATGAGCGCATAACCGACGCCTCCCAGCGTGATCATGGCGGCAAAGATGAGCACGATATTCAGCAGACGGCGTTCCAAGCTCATCGAATGGCCCCTGTCAGTCGGGCGGATGTTCGCTCAGTTCAACGTTGTCCACTCGCCGGGCTGGAGTACGCGTACCTCGGTCTCGGGGGCCAGGCGCGCGGCGTGTTCGGCAAAGGCTTTGGGCGGACTGTTTAGATAGTCCACCGACTCCCAGACGGAATGGGGCCCCAGGAAGCGGAATGAACCCCAGTGGATGGGCACAGCGATGCGGGGCTGGAGGCGAGTCAACGCCTGGGCTGCTGTCAAGGGGGTCAAGTGACCTGTGCCTACCCGGTGGCTAAAGCCCCACACGGGCAGAAGCGCCATGTCCAGGTCAAAATCGCTGCCGACCTGGCGCATGCCTGCGAATAGATCCGTATCGCCGGCGAAATAGAGCGATGAACTATTGCTCATCACGTAACTCAGGCAGTTTGTCATGGGCCGGGGCACAGATACCCCCCAACTATGGTCGGCGGGCAAGGCGCTGATCTCAACGTCATCGACCTGCACCTTGTCCCCTTCAGCAACCTCGTGAACCTCGACACCTGCCCAGCGGGACAGGTACTTGCCGCTGCCCCGGGGGGCGATAACCGTCGTTGTAGATGGAAGCCGCCGCAGCGAAGGCAAGTCAGCGTGGTCGTAGTGCAGATGGGACAGGAGCACAACGTCAGGCCAGCGCTCTGCAAGAAGGTCCGGCGACGGGTTTTCCCCGTGGCGCTGAAGAAAAAAGACTCGATCCCGCAGAATCGGGTCTGTCAACACGCGGATGCTGCCGATGTCTATCAGTACGGTGGCGTGGCCGATATAGTTTACTCGAGTCAAGTGATCTCTCTTCCTTAATAGTCTATGTCAGTGGTGGCACGTTCCCGGCTCCGCTGGCCCGAATCCAGCCCACTGCAACGGGCAGTGAGCTGGTCTACGCCATCACCAAAGCAGCGCGCATTATACCCCCTACGGGGTATCCTGTCAATTCCGTTCTGGTTCCAAGATAGTGCAACGGCACTCGTCGCGGCCAAGCAAGGACTGTGAAGGGAGTTTCTCTGCAGTGGGATTGCGCCGAGTGGACCCGAGTCGCTTCGTTTGCCTGGACATTGCCTGCTGCACAGTCCCTCGTCGGAACAGTGGCGCGCTAGGCGCTTTCCAGATGGTGGCAATCGTTCAACGCGACCAGGACATGACCCTGTTCTCCCGCGTGGACATGTGTGAGCGACGCATTGTGCAGGTCATAGGCCCACCAATCCCGCATCGTCTCCGGAAAGAGGTGGGCCAGCGCAGCACGGAGCGTGCCACCGTGGCTTACAACAATCACCCGTTCGCCCCGGTATTGGCCTACAATCTCATCCAGCACCCGACCCACGCGATGAAAGAAAGCGCTGCGCTGTTCCCCGCCGGGGAACTGGAAGGTCAGGTCTGTCCGATCCTGCCAGTGGGCGTAGACATCTGGCATAGTCTGCCGGAAGCTTTCCAGTGTCTGGCCACTGACCTGTCCGAAATCGATCTCCCGCAGTCCCTCGTGCGCGATCGGCGTGATCTGAAGCCCGTGGGCAATCGGTTCGGCCGTCTGCCAGGCGCGGAGCAAGGGGCTGCTGTGCAGGCAAGTGACGGCTGGCACCCAGGACGCCAAGCGCCGGGCGAGGGCTTGGGCTTGGCACTGTCCCTCCTCAGTCAGAGGCGTCGCTCCCCAGCCTTCCCACCGGCCTTCCAGGTTGTGGGTCGCCTGAGCGTGGCGGACCAACAGCAGATCGGTCACAAGCACTGCTCCTGGTAATAGTCGCACAGATCCTGCATGGTGCAGGTTGCGCACCGGGGTTTGCGACTGCTGCACACCTGGCGACCGTGCTGTATCAGGTTGAGGTGGAAGGCATAATAGTCCTCCGGTGCCACCAGATGTTCCAGTTCATCGTGGGCCTTCTCGCGGGACGTGCGTGCGCCAATCAGCCCCAGCCGCTTGGTCACGCGATGGACATGG
The DNA here is from genome assembly GCA_965370895.1 of uncultured Anaerolineae bacterium. Lineage (GTDB taxonomy): Bacteria > Chloroflexota > Anaerolineae > JAAYZQ01 > JAAYZQ01 > CBDUWJ01. The sequence goes on from CBDUWJ010000330.1 coordinate 3,330, forward strand.
GTGTCCACGGGGAAGGCGGGCCGTCCCAGGGAAAAGAGCAGGACGATGGCGGCCGTTTTCGGTCCCACACCCTTGATGGACGTTAGCCAAGACTTGGCGTCTTCCACGGGCCAGCCGGCCAGGAAATCGAGACTCAATTTGCCCTGCTCCCGGGTGATGAAGCGCAGCGCCTCCTGGATGCGCGGCCCTTTTTGGTTTGCCAGGCCAGCGGGCCGGATGGCCTCGATGACCACGTCCGCATCTGCGTCGCGGACCTGCTCCCAGGTAGGCAGCCGCGCCCGTAGCCGGTCAAAGGCCACGTCCCGGTTTACGTCGTTGGTGTTTTGGCTCAAGATGGTGCTCACTAATTCCGCAACCGGGTCCAATGGGGGCC
>CBDUWJ010000331.1:0-3677 GCA_965370895.1 uncultured Anaerolineae bacterium
TGGCGGGCGACGCGATGGTGAAAAAGGCTGTGGTGCAGCTATTGGAGGCACGCCCCATCTGCCCCGGCAAGTATATGGTGCTCGTCATCGGCGAGGTGGGACCCGTGCGTGAGTCGTATCAAGTGGGCGTGACCACCGCAGCCGACACCCTGGTGGACCGATTGTTGCTGCCCAACGTGCACCGCTCGGTCTTTCCGGCGCTGATGAGCGCCACGCCACCGCGGGGCGACGAGGCGCTGGGCATCATCGAAACGGTAACGGCCGCGGTGTGCATCGTCGCTGCCGACGCGGCCGTCAAAACCGCCGATGTGCGACTGCTGGAGATCCGGTTGGCCAACGGTCTGGGGGGCAAGAGCTTTGTGCTGCTGGAGGGCATCGTGGCCGACGTGGAGGCCGCGGTGGCGGCTGGTGTAGAATTGGTGAAGCAAGAGGGGCTGTTGATCCGCCAGGTGATCATCCCGCAGCTCCACGAGCAGATGCGAGAGAAGATCCTGTAACATGCAATTCGCCAGAGTGATTGGTACGCTGGTTGCTACGCAAAAGGCGGAGGGACTGGAAGGCGTCAAGCTCCTCGTCGTCCAGCCGCTGGACAAGCACAGGCAGCCGTCCGGCGAACCGCTCATAGCGGCCGATGGGACGGCTCAGGCTGGCCCGGGCGAGTTGGTGTTCATAATCTACAGCCGCGAGGGAGCACTGGCCATGCCACAATCGTTCGTGCCGGTGGACGCGGCTATCGCTGGTATCGTGGATGAGGTGGACGTGCACTGATGTACATTGGGCGCGTAAGCGGCACCGTTGTCGCCACCATCAAGAACGAACTCTATGAGGGTCGCAAACTGCTGGTGGTGGACAGACTTGACCTGGAGGGACAACCCACCACCAAGTATGATATCGCTGTGGACATGGTCCAAGCTGGTCTGGGTGATTGTGTGTTGGTGCTTGACGAGGGCAACTCGGCGCGGCAGGTCGTGGACCGCGAACCGGACGGGGCGATCCGGGCGGTGATTGTGGGCATCGTGGACGAAGTGACCATTCCGGGTTCGACGTTCGAGGTCCAAGGTCCCAGCCCCACCCTGGCGCGTCGCACGTAGAGGATCGAACTTGAACCATGGCCTATGGAGGGGTAGCGACCGGCAAGCGCGTTACAGAGCACGAGCTGCGGCTAGAGATGGTCCGTGTGGGGCGGCTGATGTGGGAGCGGGGCTATGTGGCTGCTACCGACGGAAACCTTTCAGCCAGGCTGGACGCCGAGCGGTTGCTGGTCACTGCCAGCGGCCTGAGTAAGGGATTTCTTTCCACCGACGACCTGGTGGTGCTGCGGCTCGATGGGCAGGCAGCGTCATCGTACCGTGGCCGGGGCCAACGACCATCGTCGGAGATTTCAATGCACCTGGAAGTCTATCGTCAACGGCCTGACGTCAACGCGGTAGTCCACGCCCATCCGCCGCTGGCCATAGCTTTCAGCATCGCTGGTGTGTCCTTGGCCCGGTGCGTGTTGCCAGAGGTGATTGTCACCTTGGGGGGGATCCCTACCGCCGACTACGCGACGCCAGGTACAATGGAAGTACCGGAGAGCATTCGTCAGGCCATCCAGGAGTACGACGCGGTCATCCTGGCGCACCATGGCAGCCTGACGGTGGGGCGTACGCTGTGGGAGGCCTACCTGCGCTTGGAGAAGGTGGAACACACGGCAGAGATCACGCTGGCGGCGCAGCAGTTGGGCCGGGTGACTACGCTTTCGCCGCAGGCGGTGGAAAAGCTGGCCGAGATGCGCCGAGGGCTGCTGCAGGTCGAGGGACGCGACGTATGTGAAGACTGCTCGGTCTGTTTGTTGGGGAACGGCTACCAGCCGCCAGCCGGCGTGACGGCGGTGCAGCGGGGGGCGCTGGACGAAGAGGCGCTGATACGGCAGATTGCCCAGTCTGTGGTGCAGACCATCCAGGTCCAGAGAGAAGGAGTGGAAAGGCAATGAAAGGCTTGATTCTGAGCGGCGGAAAGGGAACCCGCCTCTACCCGATTACGTACACCAGCGCCAAACAATTGGTGCCGGTGGCCAACAAGCCGGTCCTCATTCGCGTTGTTGAAGCCATCCGCGATGCGGGGATCGACGACATTGGCATCGTAGTGGGCGATACTGCCAAGGAGATCAAGGAACATGTCGGCACCGGCCGGCGATGGGGTGTCAAGATCACCTACATCCAGCAGGACGATCCGCTGGGCCTGGCCCACGCCGTCAAGGTCAGCCAGGATTTCCTGGGGAACGAAAGATTCGTCATGTTCCTGGGCGACAACGTCATCGAGGGGGGGATCTCAGAACTCATACGCGAGTTCAAGGACAGTGATTACAACTGCCAGATCGTGTTGACGCCGGTGGACAATCCCTCCCGGTACGGGGTGGCCGAGCTGGACCCCGACACGCGCCGCATCATCCGCCTTGTGGAGAAACCGCGCGACCCGCCCGGCAATCTGGTCCTGGTGGGCATCTACATGTTTGACGAACACGTCTGGGAAGCGGTGGATTCCATCACGCCCTCGTGGCGTGGTGAGCTGGAGATCACCGACGCTATCCAGTATCTTGTGGACCAGGGGTACAACGTTCACCCCTACATCCACCGGGGTTGGTGGATCGACACCGGCGAGGCCGGTGAAATGCTAGAGGCCAACGATTTGGTGCTGGACGAGATCGTGCCCCGCCTCGAAGGCTATGTGGACCGCGATTCCCAGGTAAACGGCAAGGTGACCATTCAAAAGGGCGCCGAAATAGTAAATAGCCGCATCCGGGGACCGGCCATCATCGGCGAGGACACACGCATTGTCAATTCCTATATTGGACCGTTCACGTCGATCTACCACCATGTCCTTGTTCAGGACAGCGAGATCGAACACAGCATGGTGCTGGAACATAGTGAAATCTTGGATATCCCCTACCGCATCGAGGACAGCCTGATTGGGCGACACTCGAGGATCACACGCTCGCCCATCAAACCAAAAGCCCTAAAGATGACACTGGGCGACCACAGCAGGGTAGGGATTCTGTGAGCGAGGTACGTGTTCCATAGTGCGTATTTTGTATGTCGTGCGGCTCATGCACACAGACAATACGTGATAACAATAGGAGAGGAGGTGATCCTGTGGGCTCTGTCAAAAAGTGGCGTAGAAAGAAAGCATCCAAGCATAAACACCGCAAGATGCTGAAAAAGACACGCTGGCAGCGGAGAAAGTAACCCCACCGGGTATCCGTTTCTTTTGTATGCTCGATGGATGGGCCATGTCAGAGGGAAGACCTGTGGCAAGTCGTAGGTCGTAAGAGGGTCTGGCATCGGAGGTCAGTGGTTTGGGGTACAGGATATGAGGACTACCTTGATTTATCCCGGCATCGCCGGGTATGGGTTCAGCAGCCTGGGCACGGGCATGGAAACGGGCTGGGTCAGCCACGGCCTGGCCCACCTGTCCAGCGCGGCCAAGGCCCAGGGCTTTGATATCGATCTCATCGACCTGCGGGCGCTCTCGGGCTGGGATGAGTTCCGGGACGAATTGCGCCGCCGCAGGCCGGACGTCGCCGCGCTGACGATGATGAGCGTGGACTACAATCCGGTCATCGAGGCAGTGCGCATCATCAAAGAGGTCGCGCCGGAGACCATCACCGTGGTTGGCGGCCCGCATCCCACGATCATGGT
>CBDUWJ010000332.1:0-3674 GCA_965370895.1 uncultured Anaerolineae bacterium
AAGGCCTATTGGGGGAATAGGCCTAATCGCAGATTGGGAGATCATTTCGATGGAATACAAACTTGTTCTTATCTGTGACACCATTTTGCGCGACGCGCATCAGAGTCTATTGGCCACGCGGATGCGCACCGACGACATGCTGCCCATTGCCGAAAAGCTGGACGCGGTGGGCTATTGGTCGGTAGAGATGTGGGGGGGCGCCACCTTCGATTCGGCTATGCGCTTCCTCAACGAGGACCCGTGGGAGCGCATCCGCAAGCTCAAGGCCAAGATGCCGAACACCCCCTTCCAGATGCTCCTGCGAGGGCAGAACGTACTGGGCTACAAGCATTATCCCGACGATGTGCTGGATCGATTCGTGGTCAAGGCCCACGAGAACGGCATCCAGGTGTTCCGCATCTTTGATGCCCTGAACGATGTGCGCAACATGCGCCGGTCCATGGAGGTGGTCAAGCGAGAGGGCGCTCACGCCCAGGGATCCATCTGCTACACCATCAGTCCAGTGCACAACGTGGACGTTTTTGTAGAGATGGCGCGCGTGCTGGAGGACATGGGGGCCGACACCATCTGCATCAAAGACATGGCCGGGTTGCTGTCGCCGTACGTGGCCAGCGAACTGGTGGGCCGTCTCAAAGCCGAGGTCCAGGTGCCCATCCAGCTCCACACCCACTATACCAGCGGCATGGCCATGGCCGCCGTGCTCAAGGCGATCGAGGCGGGGGTGGACATCGTGGACACGGCCATCTCGTCCCTGGCGATGGTCACCTCGCAGCCACCCACCGAGCCGTTGGTTCGCATCTTGCAGGAGTCGCCCCGCGATACCGGGCTGGATCTCGATCTATTGATCGAGATCAGCAACTACTTTGCCGAGGTGCGCAAGAAATATGCCGCCTTTGAGAGCGGCCTGAAGGGCGTTGACGTGCGCGTCCTGCAGTTCCAGATTCCGGGCGGGATGCTCTCCAACCTGGTGTCGCAACTCCGCGAGCAGGGGGCCGAGGACCGCTACGCCGAGGTGCTGGAGGAGGTGCCCCGTGTGCGGGAGGAGATGGGCTTCCCACCTCTGGTCACACCCAGCAGCCAGCTCGTGGGCACGCAGGCCACCCTGAACGTCATCCTGGGCGAACGCTACAAGGTCATCCCCGCCGAGATAAAGAACTACTTGCGGGGCTACTACGGCCGGCCGCCTGCGCCCGTTGACCCAGAGATCAGGCAGAAGGCGATTGGCGATGAAGTGCCGATCGACTGCCGTCCGGCCGACCTGATCCCGCCCGGCATGGAGCAGGCCCGCGCCGAGATCGGTGACCTGGCCCGGAGCGAGGAGGACGTCCTGAGCTATGCCCTTTTCCCTCAGGTAGCGCGACCTTTCCTGGAACGCCGGTCAAGTGGTGACGGCGGCAGAGAGGCGCTGGTGGCTGCGGTGGCCGCTTTGGTCGTCCAGCAGTACGAAAGCAAGCCAGCAGCATTCGCTGAAAAGGCAGGTATCGCCAGCTCGCCATGGAAGATGCTCTGGCGTCCCCAGAGAGGACGATGGGGTGGTCTGATCGACGGCGCGGGAGGTTCACGATGAAGCGCGAGTTCTCGTTGACGTTGGATGACACGATCTACAAGATCGTCGTGGATGGCAACTCGATCTTGGTCAATGGCCAGCCCTTTGTGGTGGGTTTCGAGGGAGGAGGTGGACCGGGTCCGAGTAGGGTGCTTGTGGATGGCTCTGCCCACGATGTGAGGCTGGAGGGCGACCAGGCTGTGGTTAGCGGAATCGCCTACGCCCTGAGCGTAAAGGGCCTGGAAGAGGAGCAGGTTGGCCCCAGGGGAGCACCGGCTGGGGCTGCCGGTGAAGGTGTGGTGACGGCCATCATGCCTGGCAAGATCATGCGCGTACTTGTGGCCGAAGGCGACGAGGTGGCCGAAGGTGACGTCGTCTGTATCCTGGAAGCGATGAAAATGGAGAATGAGCTCAAGGCGCCCAAAGCCGGTACGATCACGGCGCTTTACGCCCAACCAGGCCAGGACGTGGCTACGGGGGCGGTTCTGGCGGAGGTTGAATAGGAGCCCTCCATGCCAGAGAGCCTTCAGCGACTCAGAGACGAATGGGAAGCGACGACGCTTCACGACACGCTAGATCAGGCCCCCGAACGGCATTCTGAATTCAAGACCGAATCCAACATCCCGGTCGAGCGGATCTATACCCCCGTGGACGCCGGCTGTGAGCCGGCTGAAACCGATTACGTCCGGAATCTGGGCTTCCCCGGACAGTACCCCTTCACCCGGGGCGTCCAGCCGACGATGTACCGGGGGCGTTTCTGGACCATGCGCCAGTACGCGGGGTTTGGCACCGCCCAGGAGACCAACGCCCGCTACAAGTATCTATTGGAGCAGGGCCAGACCGGTCTGTCAGTAGCCTTTGACCTGCCCACCCAGATTGGCTACGATTCGGACGATCCTATCGCCGAGGGAGAGGTGGGCAAGGTGGGCGTCGCCATCTCGTCTTTGGAGGACATGGAAACGCTCTTCGATGGCATACCGCTGGACAAGGTGTCCACCTCCATGACCATCAATGCCCCGGCAGCGGTTCTGCTGGCGATGTACATCGCCGTCGGTAAGAAGCATGGCGTGGAACCAGAAAAGCTGCGAGGTACCGTTCAGAACGACATCTTGAAGGAGTATGTCGCGCGGGGCACCTACATCTACCCGCCTGGCCCCTCGATGCGCCTGATCACCGACGTGTTTCGCTACTGCCACGACCACGTGCCACGCTGGAATACTATCAGCATCAGCGGCTACCACATCCGCGAGGCGGGCAGCACGGCGGTGCAGGAGGTGGCTTTTACTCTGGCCAACGCCATGGCCTACGTACAGGCTGCCGTCGGCGCCGGGCTGGCGGTGGATGATTTTGCCCCCCGGCTGTCCTTCTTTTTCAATGCCCACAACAACCTGCTGGAAGAGGTAGCCAAGTTTCGGGCGGCCAGGCGGCTCTGGGCCCGGATCATGCGCGAGCGGTTCGGCGCGAAAGACTCCCGGTCGTGGCGGCTCCGGTTCCACACCCAAACGGCAGGATCGATGCTCACCGCCCAGCAGCCAGAGAACAACGTCGTCCGCGTCACCTTGCAGGCGCTGGCTGCGGTGCTGGGCGGCAGCCAGAGTCTGCATACCAACTCCCGTGACGAGGCACTCAGCCTGCCCACCGAGGAATCGGTACAGATCGCCCTGCGCACACAACAGATCATCGCCCACGAGAGTGGTGTGGCTGACTCGATCGATCCCCTGGCGGGCAGCTATCTGGTCGAAGGCTGGACTGACCAGATCGAAAAGCGAGCACTTGACTACATCGACACGATCAGCGCCATGGGCGGTGCCTTGCGGGCCATCGAACAGGGCTATCTGCAGCGTGAGATCCAGGAGAGCGCCTATCGCTGGCAACTGGCCGTGGATCAGGGGGACAAGATTGTAGTCAGTGTGAATCGCTTCCGGGTCGACAAGGACGCCTCCCTGGGGGGGAAGGTTGAATTCGACCTATTGCGCGTCGATCCGGCCGTGGGCCAGCGCCAGGAAGCCCGGCTGCGAGCCCTTCGGGAGCGCCGGGACAAGGAAGCGGTGTCGGCAGCGTTGTCCCGCCTGGAAGCCGGCGCCCGAACTGACGACAATTTGATGCCCATCATCTTGCAGGCCGTGGA
>CBDUWJ010000333.1:0-3663 GCA_965370895.1 uncultured Anaerolineae bacterium
TATGACGACGTGATGGAGGCGATTCCCGAGGCCGAGCTAAATATCGAGCAATTGGAGGATGCCTTGGCTGCCCTTATTGAGCAGGGGATTGAGATCAGCGACGTTGAACTGGAAGAACCTGTGGTCGAAGAGAAAGCAAAGAAGGAGGTAGCCATCGCAGAGAGCGGTCCGAGCGACAATGATCTGGCTGCTATTGATGTAGATGATTCCATCAGCCTCTATCTAAGAGAGATTGGACGCATTCCCCTGTTGACGGCCGAACAGGAGGTCTCCTTGGCCAAGCGAATGGAAGCCGGACGGAATGCGAAACGGCGTCTAAGCAAGGACACGAACTTGGGCATCGAGGAACGCCGACAGCTTGGCTGGGTCGTCAGGGATGGCAACGCTGCTCAGGAGCACCTAACCAAGGCCAATTCCCGCTTGGTGGTCAGCGTGGCCAAAAAGTATGTAGGGCGTGGTGTGCCCTTCCTGGATCTGATCCAGGAGGGGAACATCGGTCTCATCCGCGCCGTCAAGAAATTCGACTACCGGCGTGGGTTCAAGTTCTCCACGTATGCCACCTGGTGGATCCGGCAGGCTGTGACACGGGCCATTGCCGACCAGGGCCGCACGATCCGCGTACCAGTCCACATGTACGAGCAGATAAACCGCTTGGCGCGGATTACCCGCCAGTTGGTCCAGGAGCTGGGCCGCGATCCGACGGCAGAGGAGATCGCCGTGGGTTTGGGCGTCACTGCCAAGAAGGTGGAACGGACCATCAAAGTCGCGCAGCGCCCCCTTTCCCTGGAAATGCCCGTGGGTGAGGAGGATGACAGCTTCTTGGGCGATTTCATCGAAGACAGTGAGGCCCCCTCGCCCACCGACCAGGCGTCGCAGCAACTGCTTCGGGATCAGATAGACGACGTTTTTGTCTCTCTCACGCCTCGCGAAGTGCGTATCCTGCAACTGCGCTTTGGCCTGGTAGATGGGTACAGCTACACCTTGGAGGAGGTAGGCAAGAAATTCGGCGTGACCCGGGAGCGGATTCGCCAGATCGAAGCTCAGGCGTTGGGGCGGCTGCGCCATCCCAGTCGCAGCCGCAGATTGCGTGATTTCTTGTTGTGAGATTTGCTCTTTTCTGTCTTGTTACGTGACGATGGCGTCCCGATGACCGGGACGCCTTCTTGTACAGGGCGCGAGCATCAGCTACCGTCGCTGCTGCACTCCCTGTGCGATCCAGAAAGGCTAGGAAGTTATGACCAAAAAGAAACGCCGGGGCACAGGGTCCGCCTCCTCCAGGAAGCGGAAACCGAACTCCAAGAGCTCACCGTCACTGATCATTCCGATCGTTGTGGGCTTGGTTGTGGTAGCCGTCGTCGTCGGCGCCATCATTTCCATTGAAAACCGCCGAGCTACCGCTGCGACCGTGAGTGGGGGGGGCTTGGCTACCGCACTGCCGCTGGATACCCGTTCGATCCCCTTTCCTGCCGTGCCCCGCATTTCTCTGCAGGAAACGGGGGACAGGTTGGAACAGGGTGAGGCAGTGCTGGTTGATGTTCGCAGCAAGGAGTCCTACGACAAAGCGCACGCAGCCGGGGCCATGTCCTTTCCAGAAGAAGAGGTGGATGCCCGACTTGACGCATTGCCCCGCGACAAAGCCTTGGTCCTCTACTGAACTTGAGGCCAGGAGCAACAGAGTGCCCGTGTGGCACAAAAGCTGATAGACCAGGGGTTCACCAATGTCCAGGTTCTGCTGGGTGGCTTTGCCGCTTGGCAGCGGGCTGGCTTGGCCATCGAGACCTCAACTCCATAGATCTGTCTCAGGCGAACCGCAAGTTCGCACGATTTTGGTACGTCCAGGAGCTACCCATCGGCAGTGATGGCTGAGCGGTAGCTCTTTTACGTTGCGCATTTGTGCTTTTTCTGGTATACTCCTTCGGCTAGCAGTTGGGCGTCCAGTATGCTGGCCAGGGTAGGGAGACAAAGGGTTCCTGGACGCCGGCCAGATGGTATCAGGGAGAGCGACGTTGCGCCCTCGGACTATTGCATTAACCGTGGCTTTGGTGGCGTTGGCTGGATTGTTGGGCTTTGTCCTAATCCGCTACGTTGTCTCGGCTCGCCCACCAGAGGGCGAGTGGCGCCCGGCCCGGGCGGTGCCCAACACCGATGTCAATCCCTATGGCGCCGATTTTTTCCTGGCCCGCGAGGTTGAACCCTGGAAACGCAAGCGGACCGTCGAAATGGCCCAGCAGGCTGGCCTGGGCTGGGCGAAGCAGCAGTTCGCCTGGGCCGAGCTTGAACCGCTGCGCAAGGGCGAGTTCATCGATCCGGTTGGCGGTGAAAGCAGTTGGGCCAAGTTCGACCAGATCGTGGACCTATATCGGGATCACGGCTTGCAGGTCATCGCCCGGCTGGACCGGGCGCCCGCTTGGGCCCGTCCCCCCGATACGCGTCCTGAAACCCCACCCAGTCGTATTGAGGACTATGGCGATTTTGTCTACGCTTTTGTGAAGCATTTCCGCGGACGAGTGCAGTACATCCAGATCTGGAACGAGCCAAACATCTATCCCGAGTGGGGTGAGCAGGCAGTCGATCCAGTGGCCTACACGCAGATGCTTCAAGTCGCCTACCAGCGGGCCAAAGAGGCCGATCCCAACGTCCATGTTCTGTCAGCACCGCTGGCTGTCACCCTCGGCGAACTGCATCCGGAACCTGGCAGATGGCGCTCCATGCCCGACATGGACTATCTGGAGGGGATGTACGAGGCTGGCGCCGGTGACTATTTCGATATCCTGTCGGCCAATGCTTTCGGCTTTGATCGCCCGCCGGATGATCCGCCCGATCCCGAGGTGCTTAACTTCCGGCGCGTGGAACTGCAGCGGGAGATTATGGAGCGCCACGAAGACGCTGACAAAGCGGTATGGTTCAACGAATATGGTTGGAACGCGGCGCCGGAGCATTTTGGCGATGAGGAACTCATCTGGAAGCGGGTGAGCGAAGAGGAACAGGCCGAGTTCACCCTACAGGGGATTGAGATGGCTCAGCAAGAGTGGCCTTGGGCGGGAGTGTTCAACATCTGGTATTTCCGCCAGACGGGCCAGATATACACGCCCGACGACGCAGCCTATTACTTCCGCATGGTGGACACGGACTTTACCCCCCGCCGCGTATATGACGCTGTACAGGACGCGACCAGCGCCATCTTTGTCGCAGCGTCAGGCCATTATGAGGAGACCAGCCCCGCTGTCGCTGCGGAGGCGGGGTGGCGTGGAGTCATCGCGGCGGAAGCCAGCGGCCAGTCCTTCATGGAGAGCGATGAGCCTGGCGCCAGTCTGACCTTCACTGCTCGGGGGCACTCGGTAGATCTCATCGCCCGCACGAGTCCGCAGGGCGGACGCCTGTTGGTGACAGTGAACGGCCGCAACGCCGCTCACCTGCCCACCGATGACCAGGGACGGTCCTATCTGGACCTCCAGGCGGCAGAGGTTGTGTGGCAGGCCCGGCTACCCATAGCCAGCGGGTTGACGCCCGGTCAGCACGTGGTACGTGTGACGGTCAGCGATGGGGAGCAGGCGCTGGGGAATGTAGACGCTTTTGAGGTGAACGCCGGGCAGCCACCTGGCTTCCCCGTGCAACCTGTGGCCATCCTGGGGGTTGGCCTGCTGCTCGTCGTGGCTCTCCTCG
>CBDUWJ010000334.1:0-3661 GCA_965370895.1 uncultured Anaerolineae bacterium
GGAGGGCATCCACGGCCCACAGCTCGTTATGGTCGGGAAAGTGCTTCAGCAGCCGCGGCAGTTCTTCGAAAAAGGTCTCCAGGTGGTAGGCGGAGTTGAAGAGCAGTGCCTCAGCCCGCAGGGCGCTCACAAAGTTGGTGAAGCCATAGTGCAGGTCGCGCTTCTCACCGGGCTGGAGGGGGTACGTGAGTTGGTTTTCATGGAAGTAGAGCGCCACGGGCACATTTGCCAGGTCGCTGGTCAGCGTCAGGAATGTGGGCAGGTTGAGCATGTCGGAGGCGAGGATGAGATCCGGCCTTTCGTCCAAAGCCTGGGCCTTGCGGGCCAGGGTGACGGCGCCGCCCTGCATCCGCCACTTCCAGAAGCGGCCCGGCAACGTGAGCAGGCGCACGGCGTGGCGGCTGTGGGCCTGATAGCCGTCAGCCCAGGCCCGGTGTGAGCCGCTGTAGTAGGGTTCGACAAGCCAGATGTTCATGGGCTTCCTGATGTCTTAAAGCCAGGCGGCTGACACCGGGCACAAGCTGCCTGGCGGCGCTGACCTGGCACCACAGCCACCGGAATCACATCGCCCAAAAAGCCGCACGCGGTTTCTCCAGGCAAAGCCAGGTCAGCTTGTTGCAGGGTTGGGAGGCCTCGAATGGCTGTTTGACCGTTCACTTCATGCCCTGCCCGCACCTGCGCCTGAGCTCTCTATGCCTACTGCTTGGCCACGAGGGGGAGGTATATGAGCTGTCAGAACTCCGTGGCCCCGGTGAAGGTGAATTTGCCCAGCTTGAGCGCTGGTACGCTGTCGCGGGCGAGGCCGCCCATGCCGGACAACAGGCGCGTGTCCCTGCCAATCATCTCCACGTGGTTGAGCGCCTCCAGGTAGCCCTGGGTGAAGCGCAGGTTTTTCACCGGGTAGGCGATCTCGCCCTTTTCGACGAGGAACGTCCCATCGCGGGTCATGCCGGTGATAATCACTTTGCTCGGCTCTGCAGGGCGGGTGTAGTGGAAGCGCGTCACGTAGATGCCCCGTTCGGTATTGGCGATCATCTCCTCCAGCGTGGCGTTGCCGGGGGCCCAAAAGGTGTTCAAGGGGAAGGGGCCAAAGGGATTGGGCGCCGGTAGCGCGTGGCCCGTGGAGGTCTTGCTCTCCTCTTTGCCAGCGCGGTAGGAGTCGTACACCACCCCTCGTGCTACGCCGTTCTCGATCAGGTCAACCCGTTGTTTGGGCACGCCCTCAAAGTCAAAGGGCCAGGGGATGCCGGCCGGGCTCAGACCATCGTCCCAGATGGATATGCGCGCGTCTACAATCTGCTCGCCGAGTTTGCCCACCATGAAGCTACGGCCCTCCTGGTATGCCACGGCGCTAAAGCCGGTGTAGGCCATCATCTGTACCAGGTCCTGGACGGCGTAGGATTCCAGGATGACCGGGTATTCACCAGGGTCGAGGGAACGAGGATTCCGGCTGCGCAGGCACTTGGACATGGCCTCGCGGCCAATGGCCTGAAAGTCCAGATCGGTTACGTCCAAGGTCAACGCGGCAGCGTAGCCGGCGCTGGTGTCGCTCATGATGACGGTGTTGATGTCAGCGTAGGTGGTGGGAAAGTAGGCAAAGGTACCCAGCGAGTTGGCCACAGCGATCTCGAACACCGCCGTGGTCAGCGCCCCAGAGGCGATCACCCCCGCCTCACGGGCCATCAGACAGATGGCCCCCACGCCTTTGGCTCGCTGCTCAGGCGTGCATCCAGCGGTGGCCTCGCTGAAGGCTGTCACCTGCTGAGAGGGCCTGTCTTGAGCAGTTCGGCCAGGTCCTTCCGGGACACGCTCACGGTAGACTCCGCCGAAGCGCTGGGGGCCGGGTAGCGACTTGAAATCGGCGTTCTCTGGCTGCAGTCGGGCGATGGCCAGGGCCTGCTCGAGCGTTTGGGCCAGGGCCCCGTCGTCTAGGTTGTTGGTCGTCGCTACGCCTATGCGCGTGCCAAGTACCACGCGGATACGCACCTCGGCATCCGTCTCGGCCACGTTCTGGTGGATGGTCGAGTTGGCAAAGCGGGTCAGGGCGCTATCGCTGGCCAGGATCACCACCTCGGTCTGGTCGGCGGTCGATTGGGCCTGGATGGCGTCGGCTATCTTCTTGACTCGGTCTCTTCCTAGCATGATCTCCTCCCCTACTTGATGCCGGCGACCTGAATGTTGCGGAAGCGGGCCGGTGCTGTGCCGTGACCCGTGTGGGCCACCTGGCCGGGCTGGCCCTTGCCACAATTGGGCGTGCCCCACACGCGCCAATGGTTCTTGTTGCAGATGGCGTCGCAACTTCCCCAGAACTGGGGGGTGATACCGGTGTACGTGGCGTTTTTCAACAAACGGCCCATCTTGCCGTTCTTGATCTCGTAGGCGATCTCGGTGCCGAACTGGAAGTTGAGCCGTTTGTCGTCAATGCTCCAGCTCTTGTTCGTCTCCATGTAGATGCCGTCGTCGGTATCGCCGATCAGATCATCGAACTCCCACTCGCCAGGCTCCAGGCTGACGTTGGTCATGCGGATGAGGGGGATGCGGTTCCAGCCATCAGCGCGCATGGCCCCGCCCGAGGTTTCGGGTGCGATGTCGATTCCGGCCCGATCCGTGCCCAACATGTGGCGCAACTGCTGAGCCGTTTCCCGAGAGGTGAGGTAGCCGCAAAAGATCCCTTCTCGGATGATGGGCACCCGTTGGGCGGGCACACCCTCGTCGTCCCAACCGAAGGTGCCCAGCCCGCCGGGTATGGTGGCATCGGCGGTAAGGTTGACGAGCTTGGAGCCGTACCGGAAAGAGCCATACTTCTCCGGGGTGAGAAAGCTGGTGCCCGCGTAGCTGGCCTCGGTGCCGAACACTCGATCCAGTTCAATCGGGTGGCCGCACGACTCGTGCACCTGCAGGGCCAACTGGGTCGGCCCCAGAATGAGGGTGGTGACGCCGCTGGGGCACCGATCAGCGGTCAAGAGCGCCACGGCCTCTTCACCGACTCGCAGCGCGTTGCCGGGCAGATCCATTTGGCGGATGGCCTCCCAGCCCTTGGCGCGCTGATCCCGCCCGAAGGAATTGGGGTGGGAGCGCTTTTGCACCTCGCCCGTTTCCGGGTCCACGGCGGTGGCCTCGATACCGCCGCCCGTCTCGATGATCTCCTGTTCCAGGAAGGCTCCTTCGCTGTTGGCAAAAGCTTTGTTCTCCTGCAAGAAGGCCAGTCTCGAGGTGCCGACCTTCACGCCCGGTGTGGCGCGCAGCCCTTCGTCGGCCTTCAGGAGCAGATCGATCTTTTGCTCCAAGCCCACTTCCCAGGGGTCGATTTCCACCGGCGTGCGGTAGGTGCCCGCGTGAGCCACGGGTGGACCCAGCTTGACGTCGCTGATCTTGAACAGGGCGCTGGCACGGGCGATCTGCACCGCCAGGTGCGTTATGCGGTCCACCTCGGCTGCCGTTAGGAGCGCCGAACTGGCAAACCCCCAGGCCCCTTCTACGATAACGCGCACACCGAATCCCTGGCTCTCGTTGTCCGACAGTGCCTCGACCACCCCATTCTTGACGGTGATGTTCTGCGTCCGCCGCCGGACGACGCGCATGTCTGCATAGGTTGCGCCTTGAACCTGCGCCAGGTTCAAGGCTCGATCCGTGAGTGTTTTCAATTTCCTCCCTCCTTCTG
>CBDUWJ010000335.1:0-3661 GCA_965370895.1 uncultured Anaerolineae bacterium
GTGGGCAATGCCCAACGCTTTGCCAGCGTGGCCGGTATCGTGCTCGAACAGCACAATAGGGTGGGCGGCGCTGCCCCCACCGAGACCGTAGTCGTGCTCTCGGCCATGAGCGGTGTAACGAACCAACTGATCGCTGGGGCACGGGCCGCCGCAGAGGGCAGGGACACCGTCTATCGCGAGATCAAGGCCGAACTGCTCAACCGCCACATGGACGTCGTTGAGACTTTACTGACCAAAAGCCCAGAGCGCCTGGGGGTGGGCGGGCTGGTCGAGGACCAGCTCTATGAGTTGGGGCGCTTTTACCGCAGCATCGCCATGTTAGGTGAACTGACAGCGCGTGGGGGCGACGCGGTGGCCTCCTTTGGCGAGTTACTCTCGTCCAGCATTCTGGCCGCCCTGTTGCGCGAGCGAGGCGTGCGCGCCCAGGCCATCAGCGCCACACAGCTGATCGTCACCGACGATGCCTTTGGTGCGGCAAACCCCTTGATGGATCAGACACGCCAACGACTGCAAGAACGCTTGGAGCCCCTCATGAAGCGTGGCGTCATCCCCGTGGTGACCGGCCACATCGCTGCCACCGAAGCCGGAGTGACCACCACCCTGGGACGGGGTGGCAGCGACTATGCCGCTGCCATCATCGGGGCTGGCCTGGACGCCGAGGAGGTCTGGATCTGGAGTGACGTGGACGGTATACTCACCGCCGATCCCAACATCGTTCCCCAGGCCCGCACCCTCACCGAGCTATCCTACACCGAAGCAGCCGGTCTGGCCAATTACGGCGCCGACGTGCTCCATCCCAAGACGATCCAGCCGGTCGCGGCCAACTGTATCCCGCTGCGTATTGTTAACAGCCTCAACCCCGCGCACCCCGGCACCCTCATCGTCAACGCTCCAAGCAATGACCGCCAGCTACTGCCAGCCATCATATCCTCTACCGGACTGAGCCTCATCGCTATCGGCACCCACGACGACTCCTGGACGCTGCCCATGGCCGCCCGCGCCCTGCAGGGGCTAAGCGAAGCGGGCGTAGAGGTCTTGATGTTCTCCCAGTCTTTCTCGGAACACAGATTGAACCTGATCGTGCGCCAACAGGATCAGAACCACTGCCTGACAATTCTGAGCCGCGAGTCGCAGAACGGCCGCCCGGGTAGTATGCACAGGCTGGGGACCGAAGAGCAGGTCGCCACCATCTCGGTCGTGGGGGTTGCCGACTGGAATGGAAACGGCATCGTTTCACATGCTTTTGCGGCACTGGGCAAGCATAGCACCCGTGTTATCGCCGTGGCCCAGGCTGCGGCCGAGCACTGCGTCTCGTTCTGCATCCCTGAGGAGCAAGTAGCGGATACGGTGCGCTTTCTGCACCGCAAGTTAGGATTGGAGGACTAGAATGGGTTCGTCGTGCTGAGGCACAACACCCTCCGTGGCGCCGCCGGCGGCTCCATCCACAATGCCGAGCTGCTGGTCGCCCAGGGTTGGCTTGCCTGATCGCAAGACTCGATCCAGAAACTATCACACGTCAATGGGATTGTTATTCCAGAACTGCCGAAAGGTCTGACATACGTTTGTCTGCTTCTTCAACAGCCACCCGATGGGTAAGTGGATCAGGTTCGCTGTCCCTCCGTGCTTAGGCGTGAGGTTCCCCTTCACCTGGTCTACCACGTAAGCAAACTCACCCATGACCTCAACCTCGTGCGGCGTGAGTTCCACCTGAAAGCTGAACTTGTCGTAGAGACCCTGACCCGGAAAATCCCTGAAAGTGCGCCCTCCCGCTATCAGAGAACATCCACAGGCGACAGAGCCCTGCCCATTCCCAAATTCAACGTCCATATGGTATAATCAGTACCGAGTACACAACAGCAAGAACCACAGGAGGGACATGGACGCACAAGACATCGAAGGAACCATTCTTGGCCGACCCTTGCCCGGCCTACTCCCGTCTGACCAAGACTGGGTCGTCCCCCACTATGACGGCCTATCCATCGCCAACTTGCCGTCCACCGTTGCCGCACTGCTGGGAACCGAGCTGCCCGGCGCCCTGCCCACTCTGCCCCGTGAGCTGTGGGCCGACTGGGCACCTGGTCTGCGCCGCGTGGTGCTGGTGCTGCTCGACGCCCTGGGCTACCGCGTTTTGCAGGAGATGTGGGCCATGGGGGAGGGCCAGGCATTCGCCGGTCTGGTCAAGGCGGGCCGTCTGGCGCCCCTCACCTCGGTCTTTCCCTCGACCACCGATGCGGCACTGACCAGCCTGAGCACCGGTCTGCCACCCGCCGCGCACGGCTGGCTGGCCTATACCATGTATCTCCGGGAGCTGGGCCTCGCAGCCAACGCCATCCTGCTCTCCCCAATCTGGAGCGGTCAGCGCGACCTGCTGGTCGACTGGGGCCTGGACCCGGAAACCCTTGTCCCGGCCCCAACCCTGGCTCAGCGTCTGACCGCTGCAGGTGTCGCGACGAGAGCACTCTTGATGGGCCACTTCAAAAACTCGGGATTTACCGAGATGCTCTACCGAGGGGTGGCTGAGATGCGGACCTATATCCACGCCAGCGACCTGTGGGTCCAGTTGCGCCTCCTGTTGGCCGAGACGCGGGGCCAACGCACTTTCATCACCGCCTACTGGGGCGGACTGGACGCGCTCGGCCATGCCTATGGGCAGAACACCGACTTGTGGGAAGCCGAGTTCCGCGACGTGAACCACCTGCTGGCCCGCGAATTCCTGGCCTCTCTGCCCCCCGAAGATCGTGAGGGCACACTGCTGCTCATCACGGCCGACCACGGCCAGACCCATATTCCGCCGGACCACGTCCTCATCGCCGGCGAAGACCCAGAGCTGCGCCGGCATCTGATGGTGCCCATCGTGGGCGAATCGCGGGCCGCCTTTGTCTACCCCAGACGGGGTCACGCGGCTGCCATCCGCGACTACCTGGAGAGTGCGTTCCCCGACTGGTTCAGCGTTCTTGACTCAGCGGAGGCGCTAAAGGCAGGGCTGATGGGCAAACCCATCGCCGATGAGACCTATGCCCGCGCTGGCGAGCTGTTGGTGCTGCCCAGGGGCCATCACGCCCTGCAGCAGCGCCAACCAAAGCTTCCGCTCCTGGGCCGACACGGTGGCCTGACTGCGGACGAAATGCTGGTGCCGCTCATCGGCGCCCGGCTGGAGGCTCTGGCCTAGGAACAAGGGCACAACCATAGAGAGGAGAGAAGGAGATGGAGATCGTTGAGGTCAGGCCCAACGTCTTTGCTTGCCTGATGGGCAATGAGACGGGCAATGCCGGTTTCGCCGTGACCGAGGCCGGCGTGGTCGTGATCGACACCCTCGACACCCCAGCCCGGGGACGGGAGCTGGCGTCGGCCATCCAGTCCCGCACCGGCAAGCCCGTCATCTTTGTCACCAATACCCACTATCACTACGACCACATCTTTGGCAACCAGGCTTTTGACGCGCCAGTGATAGCCCACTGTGCCCTGGCGGGGGAACTGGCCGAGGCCGTCGCCCGCGACCTTGCCCCCGAGACCATCGCCGAGTGGCTCGCAGAGCATCCTGAGGACCGCTGGTTGGCCGACGAACTGGAGCTGGTCTACCCCAATGTCATTTTCGAGCAGCGGCTGGTGCTCGATTTTCCGCCGCTGCTGATGGTCATCCGCCATCTCGGAGGGCACACAC
>CBDUWJ010000336.1:0-3654 GCA_965370895.1 uncultured Anaerolineae bacterium
ACAGCCGTTGTTACTGCCGGCCCAGTCACCGTCAAAGTCCACGGCGGTGATATAGTCCTGGTTGGTGATTGCACCCTGGCGGATGACCGGCGCGTGGTGGCTGGCCAACTCCTGGTGGGAAGCCGAGGGACCGGGGGCGGCCGTCGGCGTGGGTGACGCGCAACTGCCAAGTGCCAGCGTCACCAGCACCGCCAGACTCAACGTTGTGAGGGCTCTCGAGTGTCCCAGCACTAGCAATACTCCCACAAAAAATCAACCAGGTTATCAAGCCTGCAACTCAAAAGGATGGTGTATTTGTCGCCAGCCCCGGCATAAAGAATCAGTTTGCTTTCTCGAACCAGAGCACCTACGGGAAAAACGACAGCGGGCACGTCCACCGCATACTGCTCATCACCATATAATTCGTAAGGGGCTGAAGGGATGTAGATTGGATTCCTGGTTCGGCAAAGCACCTTTCTTGGATCCTCCAGATCCAAAAGGGCAGCGCATACAGAGTACCCTCTTTCGATTCCCTCCGCCAGCCCGTAGGCTTTACAAATGTCACCCTTTATCTCACCAACAGCGTGGTAGATGAGCAACCAACCCTTGTCGGTTCTGATCACCTGGGGGCCTGGGCCGATTTTCTCTTTTTCGTGTGGGGTTTGCCCGGCTTCCAAAAGCAGGTTCTGGCTCCGCCGCTCATAGATCTCCTCCCAGCGCTCTTTGTGCCTGGAAGGATCCAGCAACTGATCCATGCCGGCTTCAAGAAAACCCAGGTGGATGTCAGGATGAAAACGCAATAGTATGCAGTGCCGACCGTTCACGGGTTCGGGGAAGGGGACGGCGTTGCGCGAGTCGAAGGCATCGACCATGCCGTGATAGGTGATGTTCACGAAATCATCGGTCGAGTAGATGGCGATCCGGTCTGCGTTAGCACCTTTGAACGGGGGTTTGATCTTGCCACACCCAACCAGCAGGTACCTGCGGCCATGCTTGACGATCCGGATGTCCTCTACTCCGTAGATAAAGTCCTGATGGTCAGTGCCATCGGCCCGGATCGCCACGTCCTGGAATCTGGTGAAACGGATACCATCCTCGCTCACCAGGGGCCAAACCTCAGAGATGTAGTCTTCCAGGCAGGAGCGCTCGATGCCGAGCTTTTGATCGAAGAACGTACCCTTATGATACCCCTGGTGGCATCGCGGCGTCAGGACCACTTTGTCCTGGAACACTTCGGCCCCGCCGTTGAAAACGGCTCCGACCTCTAGCTGGCTATTCACGTGCCAGGTGAGCCCGATGTCTTGAGGCTTCACGATAGGGTTGCTCTCAAAGGAATCCAGCTTGAAAATAGTCTCTCCAGAGTCAAGCGAGACGGTTTCCCCGTCTCCCAGTTCTTGAACACTACGATCCAGCGCAGACATCAACTTTGCCTTTCCGAGCTCCCATCAAACCCTCAAAAAGCTGAACGAACCTTTCGGCGATCCTTTCGGCCTGAGGGTCTTCCAGAAACGCCCCTAGCCTGCTGAGGTCAAAATCGCTCCGGAACAGACCCAAGAGCTTGGCCTTCATGTCCTCAAACCCCCGATTTTTCACGATCTCGTCTGCGCACAGTTCCACGTAGTTGGACTCGTGAAACAGGATGGAGCAACCGGAGCCTAGAACTTGGCACACTGAGCTGGACATGACTGCCTTGCCCTTCTGCAGGGATTCCCTGTGGACGAGCAGAGCAGCACATCCGAAGCATGCAGGTAGGTAGGCATACAACTCGTCCAGGGGAAGGGGCCTTACGTCAAGGTCTATGAAGTTGTACTCGTCTTGCACTCTGCGCAATTCATCAACATCGCTTTCTGGATTGGCGACGATGACATATCTGAGAGGATATTCCTCAGCCACGTCTTGCAGAGCGGGTAGAACAGATGGGACGTCTCTTGGCCTGAAGCCAAAGGCGAACACGATCCTTTCGCCCGGCGGAAGATCCAGCTTCTTTCTCGCTTTGCCCTTATCCCCAAGCCTGAGCGAATGATAAGGATAGGGAATCATGCGAGTCTTTTCAACAGGGAAGAACTTGACCAGGTAGTCTTTGTATCGCTGATCAGAAGAGACAATAGCATCCCAGTCAGACTTGTAACAAAGAGGATCTTCCGGGGCCTTGCCCTCGTGGACAACCTGAACGGCAACGGCTCTTTCCTTGATCTTGGGAAAGACGTGAAGCAGTGTTTGGGCCGGCAATCTTTCTACATCTTGAGCGACAAAGACATCGTATTCTTCATCCAAAAGCGCAGAGGGATCGAAGACGGTAGCCCGGGTGACGGGTATGACCTTGTCAACGCTGAAGTGCCTGAGCATGAAATCCTCGTCTATTTGAAGGGTGGGCCTGGCATCAAGGTGTATCTTGGCGGAGAATATCCTGAGCTGGTGACCCAGTTTCACCCAAGCTCTCCCTAGCAATTCCGCGTGAATGGAAGGCCCGTTGGCAGCATTCCGAAGACACATCATGCCGATCTTCACCTTTCTTGCTCCTGGGCACACGGCCTCTTGGGCATTTCGCCTTGTAAGTGGCTGTGTCTCGCTGCTTGCTTGCCTCTGGTCGGTTCACGAGGGCCTGGTGTGAGCCAGCAGCTCCTGCAGGGCCGCCAGATCGCCGTTCCAGGGGCCAGGCTGCTCCTGCTTCAGCGTGGTGACGGCCCCTGCCCAGCGGCACGCTTCAGCCGGGCTGCTGGTCAGCCGCTTGCCCACGTAGGTGGCAAAGCAGGTATCGCCCCGCCCCGTCCGCCCATCAAGGGAGCGGGGGGTGAAGGGGGCCTGGTGGAGGCGTCCATCGGCAAGAACCGTCACACCCGACGACTGGGTGACTATGATTTCTTGCGGGCCATATTCGGCCAGCTTGCGCGCAGCCGCCGCCATGTCGCTGAGACCGGTCAGCAGTTCAGCCTCAGCGCGGTCTACCTTGAGATAGGAGACGTACGACAGGCCCTCCTCCATGTCAGGCCATTGGCGAAAAACGAGTTCCCCGTTATTGCGGACGCGGACAAAACCCTGCACGTCCAGTGCAACCAGGCCGAGCTGGGCCAGCGATTTGAGCAATGGTAGATCGACCTCACCGAAGATAATAGAAGCCACCAGGTAGATGCGAGCCGGCAAATTGGGGATCTCTTCCTTCTGGAAGGGTCCGGCAAAGTTCATGATCTTGCAGGTTCGGCGCTCCATGTCCGCAGAGTTGTAGATGTTTTCGATACCAGAGGTAGCCGGGGCGGCCGCAGCAAAGACCTGCACCCCTTCCTCTTTCAGTTCATCGAGCAGCGGAAAGTCGTCGGTGTGCAGTCGGGTGACGACCGCCACACGCACACCCAGACGACGCAGGGCAACACTGCCATAGTAGACGGCACCGCCAGAGGCAAATTCGCCATGGCCGTCGACCACCAGCCGGTCCTTGGCGAAATGCCCGATCATCATGATGTCCACGCTGTGGCCTGAGGCGGACCGGAGGTCCCATGTCGAAGGGTCATAGTTCAGCGTCATGCAACAATCTTCTCCTGTTCCGATGGTTCGACCCCACCGCGTTCTTCGCTCCCGATGGGCGAAGGTCTCCCGACCGAGCCCAATATCGATGAAGCGCGCTCAACGATACCGGCCTGCCGTTTCGACCGTCTCGTACAACGTCAGGATGTTCTCGAC
>CBDUWJ010000337.1:0-3654 GCA_965370895.1 uncultured Anaerolineae bacterium
CCATGGTCGCCTTGGGCCTGGGCGATGTACGGCTCGGCGCTTTTGTCGGCCTGGTTCTAGGTGTTCCCCAGGTCTTCCTGGCTCTCACGCTCGCCGTGCTGCTTGGCGGCCTGGCAGCGTTTCTGTACTGGCTCGTGCACGCCTTCATCCTCCACCGCTATACGCTCTTCACGACCATACCCTACAGCCCCTACCTGGTCGGAGGAGCAATGATCACGATGTTCTTCGGCCCTGTGGTCAGCCCTTGGCTGCTAAGGGGCTGAGCGACGTACATCGCCTGGGCGGCTTGACTTTTTCGCGGGGCAGGTGTATCATACCCGCCAATGCTACCAGGACACGAGCTGTCCCTGGCGGACTTTGCTCAGATGCGGCCTGTGATGCGCCTGAGGTAACGGACTGTGGCCCGATAATCCGGGGACTAGGGAGGAAGCACCATGTTGAAAACGAACAATTGCGGTGAGCTGCGGACCGAGCACATCGGCCAGACGGTGACACTGGCCGGCTGGGTGCACCGGTATCGCAGCCACGGTGGCGTGCTGTTCGTCAATCTGCGCGACCGAACGGGTATCGTTCAGGTGACCTTCAACCAACGGACAGCAACGGAGGCCTTTGCCGTTGCCGACCAGGCCCGCGTCGAATGGGTGCTGCAGATAGAGGGCACGGTTCGGCAGCGTCCGTCTGGTACGGAGAATCCCAACATGCCCACGGGCCAAGTGGAAGTCGTGGCCAAAGAGACGACGGTCCTCAATCGGTCGAAAACGCCTCCCTTCTACATTGACCGTGAGGCTGGCGAGGTGGAAGCGCTGCGCCTCAAGTACCGCTACCTGGACCTGCGGCGGGAGCGTATGCAGCGCAACATGATCCTGCGCTACCGCGTTGTCAAGTTCATCCGCGACTTTCTGGACGAGAAGGGTTTTATCGAGATCGAGACCCCCATCCTGACCAAGAGCACTCCCGAAGGCGCCCGAGACTACTTGGTGCCAAGCCGAGTCCACCCCGGCAGCTTCTACGCTTTGCCCCAGTCACCTCAACAGCTCAAGCAGTTGCTCATGGTCGCCGCTTTCGAACGATACTTCCAGATCGCCCGGTGCTTCCGCGACGAAGACCAGCGTGGTGACCGCCAACCCGAGTTCACCCAGTTGGACCTGGAGATGAGTTTTGTTGAACAGGAGGACATCTTACAACTCACCGAGGAGATGATCATCCGTCTGGTGGAAGAGGTCACCGACAAGAAGCTGCTCTTCAAACCCCTGCCCCGACTGACCTACCACGAAGCTGTCTCTCGTTATGGCAAGGACAATCCAGATCTACGGTTTGGGATGGAATTGACGGACATCAGCGACTTGGTGGCCGATGCCGAGTATGGCGTGTTCAGTCGTGTCGCGGCCCAGGGCGGCCAGGTCAAAGGCCTGCGTGCCGAGGACCTGGCGGGCTATAGCCGCAAGCAGATAGATGAACTGGCCGAATTCGTCAAGACCCACGGGGCCAAGGGACTCGCCTGGCTGGCCATAGCGGAAGAGGGCGTGCGCTCTTCCTTTGCCAAACACCTTGACGATGCAACCGTAGCGGCCATCATCGAGCGCCTGCAAGGCAGGGCAGGAGACCTGCTGCTCTTTGTCGCCGACCAACCGGCCATCGTCGCCGACACCTTGGGGCGACTGCGCATCGAATTGGGAGATCGGCTGGGCCTGCGGGACAGCAACGTACTGGCCTTTGCCTGGATCATCGACTGGCCCCTCTTTACCTGGAACGAAGAGGAGGCACGCTGGGATCCGAGTCACCACCTTTTCACCGCGCCCGTGCCGGAGGATATTCCCCTGCTGGCCACGAACCCTGGTGCTGTGCGAGGGCTACAGCACGATTTGGTGTGCAATAACTATGAAATCGGCGGTGGTAGCATCCGGATCCACCAACGAGAGCTCCAGGAAAAGGTCTTCGAACTCATCGGCCTGAACATGGCAGACGCCAAGCAACAGTTTGGCCACATGCTGGAGGCTTTTGAGTACGGCACGCCACCGCACGGTGGCATCGCCCCCGGCATAGATCGCCTGATAATGCTACTGGCGGGCGAGCCCAACATCCGTGAAGTGATGGCTTTCCCCAAGAACCAATCCGCCTCCGACCCAATGATGGGTTCACCGTCGCCCGTCAGCGAAGAACAGCTCGGCGAACTTCACATCTGCTTGACCGAGACAGAATAGGCTCGTGGGCCGATCGTCGCCGATCTCCAACGACCATCCAAACTTGCGCAGTTTCCTGTTGTGTGGTATCATATGGGTGCGATAAGACCCTGCTGTGACCGTGATGTCTGTAGAGAGGGTTGAGCCAACACCCGATCAAAGGGAGTCGAGCTCCAGAGGGGATGCGATAGCCCCATCGAGGGCAAGGCAGTAACCAATGGGTAGACACCCACTTTTTGATACAGGTTCAACACCAACAGGGCACACGGCACAGCGGGGCTTAGGCATCAAAAACCGCCGGACATGACTTTCTCCGGCGGTTTTGATTTGTACCACTAGCAGCTTGTCGAAGTGAGCGTAGTGAACGTAGGCCGGGTTTCCATTCCCCGTGGTTCCGACAGAAATGAGTTAAACCGCCAGCGAGAGAACCGCCTCTACGGGACTCTCTGACAGGCTCGTAGACCAGCGAGTCGCTTGGGTGGGCGGATTGTGGTCTCGTTGTGGGCCCGGTTCCACAAAACACCAGAACCCTCGTTCTCTGGGTTTGTGTTGCCTCAATGGAGAAACCATGCCCCGTCGAGTCGTGGATCTGGCTGGCAGCAACTGGCAACTGGGCCAGTCGCCGCCAGGGGCCAGGCCTGATCATGCCACTTGGGACGAGCTTGCCCGTGTGCACGAGTGGCTGCCTGCCACCGTGCCCGGCAACGTGCGTGCAGACCTGATCCAGGCTGGGCGCCTACCCGGCCTGGCTTCTGGCACGGAACCCGAGGCCGCCCAGTGGGTGGATGACCACTGCTGGTGGCTGGTCCGCGAATTCGCCCTCTCCCTAGCCCCCTCCGAACGCGCAAACTTGGTCCTGCGCGGGGTGGACTATATCAGCGATCTGTTCCTAAATGGCCAGAAGCTGGATCACCACGAAGGCATGTTCTCACCCCAGGTCCTTGATGTGACCGTCCTGCTGCGTGCTGAGAATCGCCTGGCTGTGCGTCTTGTCGGTTCCAGGTGGCTGCCCCGCGATCGCAGCACCCACTGGGAGCAGCTCCTGAACCAGATCGAGGCCAAGTTCAGCAATGTGCCAGGCCGATTCCCCCATCGGCGCGACACGCTCAAGTGCCAGATGGGCTTCGGTTGGGACTTTGCCCCACCCCTGCGGACCATGGGCATTTGGGACGATGTCTACCTGGTCGTCAGCCGAAACGTTTTCATTCAGGACATCGCGACCCGGCAATGCGTGACAGATGAAGAGGCGGTCATAGCTGCCCTGGTGAAGATAGACGCTCGCCAGGGCGGCCCAGCGCTCCTGCGACTCACCTTGAGCGCGGAGACGTTCGAGGGCGAGCCAGTGGTCGTTGAGCAGCCAGTTGAATTGCCCACCGGTCCAAGCCAGCACAATGTCGAGCTGACCGTGCCCCGACCGCGTCTGTGGTGGCCATGGGATCATGGCCGTCCCGACCTCTACCGCCTGACCGCCGAG
>CBDUWJ010000338.1:0-3640 GCA_965370895.1 uncultured Anaerolineae bacterium
ACACCGGGCACAAATGCGCGGACTGTGGTCCGCGCAGAGCGTGTGCGAGATGCTGGCGTGTCATTAGTAGCCGAAGCGCAGCGGAGGCGAAGAATCTCGGTTACCCTGCTTGAAACCGTTTGCTCGTCGTAAAAGGAGATTCTCAGTCGCTTCGTTCCGCAGAATGACGGGCCACCAGAATCACCTTGACGAGGTACCAGAAGCGGCGCAGCAGAGACTACGCTCACGACAGATGAGGCTTACACATGACGGAACGAGCCTGGGAAATCAGCACGTACAAAGAGGGGGACAAGGCCGGTGTGCTGGCCTTGATCCAGGCCGAGTACGGTGACATCGATCTGTCTCAGGAAGCCTACTATGACTGGCTAAGAGCATCCAGTCCGCCGGGCGTCCCCCAATGGATTGTCAGAGAAAAGGCAACCGGCCGCGTGATCAGCGCTGGCACCTTGGTTGCCGCGCGGGCCAGTTGGCGGGGGCAGGGGGTTCCAGGGCTACTGGGCTTTAATATTGTGGTCGCTCCCGAGTATCGTCGCCAGGGCATCCACACGGCGTTCACCAGGCAGACGCGAGAGGATGTCAAAAAGGCGGGGTACTGTTTCATCCTCATCTTTCCGAATCCAAAATCGATGCCTCAGTTGGCCCGATCGAACAACTACCACCTTGTATCTCAGGTGCCATTGCTCATTCGCCCCCTCAACATGCCCGCCCTGACGCAGGCGAGCGTCAGGACACGAGCGCTCCGCTGGGGTGTCAATCTGGGCTGGGAGGTCGCCGGTCGCACACTCTGGCGCGAGCGACGTCCATCTCAGAAGGGGCTCTCTGTGCGCATCTCGGAAGACACGGTGCCTGACGAAAGCTATGATCACTTCTGGGAGCAGATCAAGACCAAGTATGACCTGATGCTGGTCCGCGACCGGGCATTCCTGCAATGGCGCTTTCACGATATTCCGACCCGCAAGTACCAGTTCCTATCAGCACGCGTAGACGGCCAGATCTTGGGCTATGTCGTCCTGCGCCAGGCGGACGTAAAGGCGACCATGACCGGTCTCATTGCCGATTTCATGGTCCTACCCGGCACGCGGGGGGATCAGGCTGGCCTGCACCTATTGCACGCAGCCCTGCAGCGATTTGGGCGAGCGCAAGTGCCTCTGGCTGGCGGGCTTGTGTTGCCCCACACGCAAGAACATGCGATCATGCGACGTGCGGGCTTTTTGAGCGCACCGCAGCGGTTTGCGCCACAGCCCTTTCACCTATTCGTTCGTAGCTATTGCGATGAACCACCGCTGAGCGTGCTCACTCGCCCCGAGTCGTGGTACATCTCCATCGCCGACCACGACGCTGTCTAAGCTTCCGGCCATGAGCACGAGTCTGTTTTCGTTGTTCGACGTGTACAGAGTCAAGAGAGAAAGATTGCGGCTATGATCGAACCACCAGACCAGTTGCACACCCACCGTAGAAGGGATTCAATCAGCCGGATGGCTGTTCTGTTGGTTGTGGTCTGCGCTGTCGGCCAGGCCGTTGGCCCGTCATTCGCCCTTGGGCAAGGAGCCGAGCCACCGGGGGTCGATACACATCCACCCTACGTCGTCTCTGCTGCATACCCTGGCTGGCGCGCATCTGCCTTTCCGCCCGAAGCCATTCCCTTCAATCACGTCCATCAGGTCGGCCATTCCTTTGTCATGCCGGGTGAGTTTGGTACGCTAGTAGTCCGCGATGGCTTTGTGATGCCCGAGTTGATCGAGCTGGCCCACCGCGCACATACCATGGTGATCCTGGTCGTAGGCGGAGCCAATAGCTACGCCGCGTTTGCTTCGATGGCAGCCGACCCAAGCGACAGAGCGACCTTTGTCCACAACCTGACGGATTTTACCAGGGACCACAACTACGATGGCGTGAGCATTGACTGGGAGTTCCCGCAGACGTCTGCTGATCGTCAGAACCTGAGTGCTTTCATGGCAGAGTTGAGGGCCGGCCTCGACACGGTGGATCGGGATCTTCAACTGAGCATTGCTGTCACATCCAATGAACGGCGCGGCCAGTGGATCGACGTCGAGGCCATCACGCCACTGGTGCACCACTATCTGGTGATGACCTTCGGCTACTATGGTGCGTGGGGCTCCGAGTCTGGGCATAATGCCCCGCTGTATCCACCACCTTCGTGGAAGGGTCAATCCAGCCGCCAAGCCACAGGCCCTTCACGTAGCGTTGACCAGAGCCTTCGCTATTGGGCACAAACACGGGGCGTGCCGCACTCCAAGATCCTGATGGGCTTGCCTTCCTTTGGCATTTGGTTTGACAGTGAAGGCCTATACCAGCCCTTCACCGCTACCAAAAAGGCGGACTATCGAGACATCAAGCCGCTTATCGGTAATGCATATGCCCGCCATTGGGACGGCGCAGCCCAGGTGCCCTACCTCACCCGAGACGATGGCCCCGGACTGTGGAGCTACGACGACCCCCAGTCCATTGGTCTCAAGTGCGACTATGTTCTCACCAACGGGCTCGCAGGGGTTGCAGTCTGGGATGTGACCATGGACCGCGTGGCTGGTGAGCACGAAC
Organism: uncultured Anaerolineae bacterium; assembly: GCA_965370895.1. Taxonomy (GTDB): domain Bacteria; phylum Chloroflexota; class Anaerolineae; order JAAYZQ01; family JAAYZQ01; genus CBDUWJ01. Next base: position 2,560 of record CBDUWJ010000338.1, read on the forward strand.
TCTTGAACGTGATCGCGGACAAGTTGATCGCGCACAAGCCGGTGCCGCACAGGGTGTACCTTCCATTGCTCTGGAAGGGGAAGTGAGTGTCTCAGACATGCATGATGAATCAAGTGCCAGTCTCATGTACTCTCGACAGCGAGAGGCGCAAACTCGCACACCGCACTCTGGGCGGCATCCCAGCCGGCAATAGCCAGCTATCTGAACCCTTCTCGAGGGACAAGGAGCCCCAATGAACCCAAAATCACAGACACGAAGAATGTCACTCTCGTCGCGCCGAAACGTTCGTTCCCGGGTGTCCAGGATGGCAGTCCTGGGCACGCTGTTGCTCACCGGCCTGCTGGCAGCCGCGGGGTCAATGATGCCTGCTGTAGCGACGGCCTGGCAAGCAGACCTGTCCCAACTGCCAATCACGTTTCCGGTGCAGTCACCAGAGGTCGCGGCCTACTTTGGCGAGATGGCACGACCCGGGGACATGGCTTCCGTTTTCCCTATGCACCTCTTCCTGTTGTCGCAGGACACGGTGGGCCAGAAGATGGTCGCCTTTCGATCCTGGACCGACGCTCAATCTCAACTCGATACATTGACCAGTCCAGTAGACATGGTCATGTACAATCCTGAGCATTGGGAACTCACACCAGAAGACGAACAGCAGGACCTGGCGGAAATCGTCCAGCAGTTCGCCGATGCTGTCCACGCCCGTGGCCTGCGGTTCATGTTCGCTCCCGATCGGCGCTATGCTGAAGAGTATCTGGGCCAGGTCGGGCCCTACGTGGATGCCGTCCTCTTGCAGGGCCAGCGCCTGCAGCACGACCCGCAGACTTTTGCCAGTTGGGTGCTTGGCATGACCGACATCGCTCGCGCGGCGAACCCTGACATCCAGGTATTCGTCCAGGTAGGGGCAACACGCGGTACAGCGTCGGAGATGCTCGCTGCGATCCAGACCGTCGCCGGCGACATCGATGGCATTGCAGTCTGGTCCATGCCCAGAACGCTGGACGTGCTGCAGGAATTCGTGGCGCTGGTTCGAGAGACGCCCTCCCCTGTCGAGGCTACACCATCCGGAACCCCGGCCGCTACC
>CBDUWJ010000339.1:0-3638 GCA_965370895.1 uncultured Anaerolineae bacterium
GCCAACAGTTGCTCAAGGTCGCTCTGGGTAATGATGCGCGGATCGCCGCCCAGCCCAAATGCCGTCCCACGGTGCTCCTGGCCGCCGGTGGCGACGAGAATCACGCCGTGCTCGATGAGGCGCTGAGTGGCGTCAGAACCGCTGGCCAGCGTGCTCTTGAAATTGCCGACAAAGCCTTCCGATTTCACCACCTGGTGGTCTGTTAGCACCTCGATGCGCGGATGGCCGGTCACGGCGCCGGCGAGCTCGCGCAGGAAGACTTGCACATCGCCGCCGTCGCCGGTGACGGACAAGATGCGCGCCTGGCCGCCCAACTCTTGCTCCCGCTCCACCAGGGTCACATCGTAGCCCTGATCCGCCAGGTTCAGCGCGGCCGTCATGCCCGCCACGCCCCCGCCGATGATCAGCGCTCGATGGCTGAGGCTCTGGTCCTGGGTGTATAGTGGCTGCAACAGGCGCGCCCGGGCGACCGCCATGCGAGTCAGGTCCCTGGCTTTCTGGGTGGCCAGCTCGGGCCACTGGGCGTGGACCCACGAGTCCTGGTCGCGGATGTTGGCCATCTCAAAGAGATAGGGGTTCAGCCCTGCCTCACGGATGGTGTCCCGGAAGATGGGCTCGTGGGTGCGCGGCGTGCAGGACGAGACCATGACGCGGTTCAGGTTCTTTTCCCGGATCCGTTCCTGCATGAGCTTGAGGGAATCTGCGGAGCAGGTGTAGACAGTGTTTTCGGCGTGGACCACGTTGCGCAGGGTGCTTGCATACTCGGTCACGTCGGCCACGTCCACCACGCCAGCGATGTTGCTGCCGCAACTGCAAATGAACACCCCGATGCGCGGCTCGTCCTCTGGCGAGACCTTCGTCTCGGGCGGGTACTCGGCTGGTCTGACCAGGCTTCCCCGTGCCTGACCGATAGTGGCCAGAGCGGCCGCCGCCGCGCCCCCGGCCTCGATGACGCTGTCGGGAATGTCCTTGGGCTCGGCAAACGCGCCGCAGACATAGACGCCGGGACGCGTCGTCTCCACCGGATGGAACGGGTCGGTCCGGCAGAAGCCGAACTCGTCCAGTTCGATGCCCAACGATTGAGCCAGGGCTTCCGCACCCGCCGGTTTCTCCATCCCTACGCTGAGCACGGCAAGGTCGAAGCGCTGCCGCCCGAGTTCTCCGTCGTCGGTCACGTAATCAATCAACACCTCACGGGTCTTGGGGTCCTCCTTCAGGGCTGAGACCTTGCAGCGATGGTAGTGGATGCCCAGCGCCTTGCCACGCTCGAAATAGCCATCAAAGCCCTTGCTAAAGGCCCGCATGTCGATCTGGAAGATATGGCACTCGACGCCGGGCACGTGGTCCAGGGCCAGCATGGCCTCTTTGGTGGCGTACATGCAGCAAACGGACGAGCAATAGTCGTGATCCTTGTCCCGCGAGCCCACACACTGGAGGAAGGCGATCCGCTTTGGATTCTCGTGGTCTGACAGGCGGGTGATGTGGCCTCTTGTGGGTCCCGAAGCGCTCAGAAGCCGCTCAAACTGCATGGAGGTAACCACGTTGGGGTAGCGCCCGTAGCCGAGCTCTCCTGCTCGCTCAGCATCGTAGAGCTGGTAGCCCGGGGCCAGGACCACCGCACCTACCTCCAAGGTCTCTTCATAGGGCGCCTGCTGGTGATCGATGGCGTGGGCCTTGCAGGCCAGGACACACTGGTAGCACTCGGAGCAAAGGCCGCAACTCAGACAGCGGCCCGCTTCCGCCAGAGCCTGCTCCTCGCTCAGGCACAACTCCACTTCTCGGAAATCGCCGACGCGTTCCACTGCCGGTGCCCTGGGAATCTCGACTCGGGGCCGGACGTCGACCTCGCCCCGGACTAGCATCTCCTCGATGTCGGCCTCGGTCAGTTCCGTCGTGGGCAGGGGCAGCAGCTCGCGCGGCGTGAGCAGCGGTACGCCCCGCAGGTAGCGGTCGATGGAGAGCGCTCCCCTGCGTCCAGCGGCAATGCCCTCGATGAGCGCTCCTGGTCCCGCCGCTGCGTCGCCACCAGCAAAAATGCCGGGCCGGTTCGTTTCCAGCGTCTGCGCATTGACCTCAAAGGTACCCCAGCGCGTGATGGCCAACCCGTGATCGGGATCCAGGAAACTGATCTCTGGGGCCTGGGCGATGGCCGCGATCATTGCGTCGCATGGGATCTCGAACTCGCTGTCCTCGATGGGGACCGGTCTGCGGCGCCCGCTCTCGTCGGGTTCGCCCAGCCGCATACGCACGCAGCGGATGGCCGAGATCTGTCCATTGTCAGACAGGACGGCAACCGGCTGGGTCAGGATCTCCAGGTTGATGCCTTCTTCCAATGCTTCGTCGATCTCCCACTCGTTGGCCGGCATCTCGGCGCGGCTGCGGCGGTAGACGATGGTCACGTCGCGGGAACCCAGGCGCCGGGCGGTGCGGGCGCTGTCAATGGCGGTGTTCCCGCCACCGACGACGGTCACTCGCTCGCCCAGGTGCACCTCTTCGCCCAGGGCTACCGCCCGCAGAAAAGGCACGCCGTGGAAGACGCCGCCGGCTTCGTCCTCGCCGGGGATGCGGAGCTTCTGAGCTTCGTGGGCGCCGATGGCCAGAAAGACAGCGGCAAAGCCCTGCTCAAAGAGGTTGTTGATGTCCCGGATCGGGTGGTTGAGCTTCAGATCCACTCCCAACTTGAGGATTTCGTCGATCTCGCGGTTCAGCACATCGTAGGGCAGGCGGTAGGCGGGGATGCCTACCCGAGCCATGCCCCCGGCCACCGGCAGCGCCTCGAATACGGTGACTGTGTAGCCCATGCGCGCCATAAAGTGGGCGGCTGACAGGCCGGTCGGCCCGGCGCCGACGATGGCAATCCGACGCTTGTCCTCCGGCGGCAGATCAGCCGGCGCCTCAGGATAGGGCCTCAACTCCCTGTCCCCGAACTGGCTACTGGCCAGTTCGCCAGCCTCCCGCTGCTCATAGACCGTGTCCGCCACAAAGCGCTTCAGCGCGCAGATCGCCACAGGGCTGTCGAGCGTGCCCCGGTTGCACTCAGTCTCGCAAGGATGGTGGCAGACGCGGCCGACCGTAGCCGGAAAAGGATTGTACTGCTTGATAACCTCCAGCGCCTCTTCGTATCGCTGCTGAGCGATGAGGGCAATGTAGCCCTGGGCGCTGGTATCGGCTGGGCAGGTGGCCTTGCAGGGGCTGGTGCCCTTCTTGGAGATGACATAAGCGCTAGGTACGGCCTGAGGATAGAGCTTGTACACGGCGGTACGCATGTCCAGCCCTTCGTCATAGTCGCTGAGGATGGAGACGGGACAGACGTCGACGCAATCGTTGCAGGCAGTGCATGCTTCCAAGTCGACGTAACGGGGGCGACGTCGAACCGTGGCCTGGAAGTTCCCGGGCTCACCCTCCAGGCGAAGCAGGTCCGTGGTGGTCAGGATCTCGATGTTTCGATGGCGACCGGCCTCCACGAGCTTGGGAGACAGAATGCACATGGCGCAGTCGTTGGTGGGGAACGTCTTGTCGAGCTGGGCCATCTTGCCACCGATGGCTGGCTCGCGCTCGACGAGGTAGACCTGGACGCCAGACTCAGCCAGGTCCAGAGACGCCTGGACGCCAGCGATACCGCCGCCTAGCACCAGCGC
>CBDUWJ010000340.1:0-3621 GCA_965370895.1 uncultured Anaerolineae bacterium
GACAGGTTGGGGCATGTTGTGGTATAATCCATCCGTTCGGTCAGATCGAAGTGGTGCCTGATTCTGTTCCGTGCACACGTGCAGGGAGGGCCGCGAGACGGACACCGATCGGCGGCTCTCTGGTATGGGGAGGGGGTACGTACATTGACGTGCGGCCTTTGCAGACGTGGCTGGGCGACGGTAGGTTGGCCATGCCAGGTTTTCCGGCCGAGGCAGAGCGCCGTGGCGCCTCGCTGGAGAGCGCTCGTCGACATTGGTGGACGGGGGCTGGGGGCACGATGTTGGGCTTCTTTTTTGCCTATACGCTGGTTCGCTGCGAGGTGCCCTTCAAGCGAGGAATCCACCTCCTGGCCCTCGTTCCGACTGTGTCGCCCCCCTTTGCCATTTCCTTGGCCACCATCCTGCTCTTTGGCCGTAATGGGCTGATCACCCGTAGGCTGTTCGGGATGAGGTTCCCGGCTGGAGCTAACGATATCTATGGTATGGATGGGCTCGTCTTTGTGCAGATCATTACCTTCTTTTCGGTAGCCTATCTCATCATCCGTGCCATGCTGGAGCGACTCGATCCCAGCATGGAGGAGGCGGCCCACAGCCTGGGCGCCGGCAAGTTCCATATATTCCGCACGGTCACTCTGCCCCTTCTGATCCCCGGCATCGCTGGTTCATTCCTGCTGCTGTTTGTAGAATCGCTGGCTGACCTGGGCAACCCGCTGTTCATTTCGGGCGACGTCATGGTGCTCTCAGCGCAGATTTTCCTGGCCGTGGTTGGCGAGTACAACTATCAGAAGGCGTCAGCCCTCGCCTTGGTGCTGCTGATGCCCACCCTGGTCGTGTTCCTGGTGCAACGTTACTACGTCTCACGCCGTTCTTATGTCTCTGTGACCGGCAAGCCGACCGGTGGACAGCTCCTGGTCAAAGAGGCCTGGATCCGCTGGCCCTTTATCATCGTCACCTACCTGATCTGCCTGCTGATCATCGTCCTCTATGCGGCCATTCTCTGGGGGTCGTTCAGCGCTTCCTGGGGTTCGGATTTCACCATCACTTTATTGTGGTGGAAGCAGATGCTCACCCGGGGTGTGGAATCGATCTTGGATACCACCTTCTTGAGCGCCTTTGCCACGCCTATCGCCGGGCTGACCGGCATGGTGATCGCCTTCATGGTAGTGCGCAAGGCGTTTAGCGGCAAAGACACGGTCGATTTCGTCTCCAACCTGGGCGGGGCTGTGCCCGGTACCATCCTGGGCATCGGCTTCGTGTTGGCTTTCAGCACCTCCCCTACCGTCGCGGTCATTGTTTTGTACGTGCTGCTGGCATTCTACCTGGCGCGGACCGCGTGCGACACTCGCCGCGAGCAGTGGATCGTGCTGGCGGTGGGCACCGCCACGGGCATCGGGCTCGCGCAGCTCAGTGATCTGTTGACCGAGGAAGGCATGCTGTATCTGGTGGGGGGCATCTTTATTGGGCTGGGGCTGTTGATGTGGCTATGGCAGCGGCGCAAGAAGACGCAGCCTACGGCAGGCTGGGTCCTGATCGGCCTGGGGGCTTATCTTCTGGCCGCCAATCTGATCGTGTACGTGGCCATGCCCATCGCCGCGCTGAGCCGGGCCATCCCCCGTGGCTTCTGGAGCAACGCCATCTATCAGCTCTCTGATCACATACAGGTCCTCTTCCAGACACCCACACCCATCTCGGCCATATTCTACACCTTTGCCGTGGTGCTGGTGGTGCAGCAGACCAAGGGAACTCTGCGCCTGGGGCTGACGGCGGTCTTGTTGGGGCTGATCAGTACGATGTGTTTCATGGGCCAGCCGCTGGCCCTGGTGGGTTCGGCGTACATCATCATCGCCGCCTTCTGCGTTCGAAGCTTGCCGGCCTCTGTGCGGGCCGGTGTGGCCGCCTTGCAGCAGATCGACCCCAGCATCGAGGAGGCCTCTGGCAACCTGGGCGCCGACGCCCAGCACACCTTCCGCAAGGTGACCCTGCCCCTCATCCTGCCTGCCTTGTTGGCTGGCCTGATTTTCTCCTTCACGCGCAGCATGACCAGCCTGTCGGCCATCATCTTTTTGATCAGTCCCCGGTGGCGTATCGTGACGGCCAGCATCCTCAGCGAGTGGGAGCAGGGGGGTGTTGGCGTCGCCGCTGCCTATTCGGTCACCCTCATCGTCTTGGTACTGATCGCCATTGGCGTGCTGTACCTGCTGGTCAACAAGCTGTTGCGTGGCCGGGGCGACGTAGATCTTTCTTTGGGAGCGTAGCCATGTACCTGGTGCTTGAGGACGTTGTCAAGATCTTTGCTGCCCGTGGGGGCAGCGACGAAGTGGTCGCCGTGGATCACGTGTTCATTGAGATCGAGGAGGGCGAGTTGGTGACGTTGCTGGGGCCGTCGGGCTGCGGCAAGACTACCACGTTGCGGCTCATTGCCGGCTTTGAGTTCCCAACCGAGGGCACCATCCGCCTGGACGGCCAGGTGATCAACGACGAGCCCCCTCACAAGCGGGACATGAGCATGGTCTTCCAGAGCTACGCCATCTTTCCCCACCTCAACGTCTACGAGAACACTGCCTACGGCTTGAACGTCCAGCGTATGTCCAAGAAGGAAGTTCGAGAGCGCGTTGCGCGGTCCCTGGAGTTGGTGGAATTGACCGGGCTGGAGAATCGGGCGCCCAACCAACTGTCGGGTGGACAGCAGCAGCGGGTGGCGCTGGCCCGGGCGCTGGTCATGGAGCCCAAGGTGCTTCTAATGGACGAGCCACTTTCGAATCTGGATGCCAAGTTGCGGGAGCAGATGCGCACCGAAATCCGGCGCATCCAGAAGGGGCTGGCCATCACCAGCGTGTACGTCACCCACGACCAGGTGGAGGCTATGACCCTCTCCGACCGGATCGTGCTTATGAACGAGGGCCGGATCGAGCAGATCGGCACTCCGATTCAGATCTACCGCGAGCCCCAATCCCGCTTTGTGGCCGATTTCATCGGCCAGGCCAACTTTGTGGAGGGTACGGTGCGCGACCGGCAGGATGGGCAACTGGTCCTTGAGGCGCTGGGCACCAGGTTGAGCGCTGCAGCTCCGGACGGTGACTTGAAGCCGGGGGATGAGGCGACGTTGGTGGTGCGCCCTGAAATGGTGGAGATCGATTCGCCGCAAGGCCAGGTGGAGGGCACCGTGCGGCGGGCGACCTACCTGGGCAACGTCGTCGAATACGAGATCGATGTGGGCGGCCAACTGCTCGCCCTGGTAGAGAACGATCCGCGCCACACCACCGTTCACCCTGAGGGACAGATTGTGCGGCTGCGTTTTCTGGAGGACTGTCTCTATGTTCTGCCCCAGGTGCAGAAAGCTCCGCAATCGGGGCCCTAGACGCTCAAGAGTGACGGGTGAACAAGACTTCCGAGGTTTCTCTGCGCCGGACTCAGCAGGCTCTCCAGGAACGCCTGGGGGATGTTGGGCAAGGTGTTGCCCCGTCTGAACCGTGGAAATGTGAGGCCGATCCGGTTCTGCTCGCCGTTGTGGACATAGACGGCTGCCTCACCCCTGGAGTGGCTGGCGAGTGGAACTGGCAAGCTCTACGCACAATAGCCGAGTTCAATCAGCGGGCACGGCAAGGCCAGGCGGCACCCGAT
>CBDUWJ010000341.1:0-3619 GCA_965370895.1 uncultured Anaerolineae bacterium
GCCCGCGGCTCGGCAGCACCCAGGCCCACCGACACCCCCCCATAGACCACCACCCCGGCGGCGACGGCCACGCCCGCCGTTAGCCACACGCTGGCCCCCTCCAAGAAGGAGGCCACGGCCCCGGCCGCTGCGCCCATCGCCACTGCCGCGAACGTGATCCGTGCCAGCGAACCGGCCATGCGCCGCCCCTCCAATCCTTGCAGCCGGAGGCGCAGGATCGCAAGTAGAACCACCATCTCGGCCGTGGTCGCCAGGGAGTTGCTGAGGGCCAGCCCGCCCAGGACCAGCCAGCCCAGCGCCGCAAAGATGCGGATGAAGGCCAGGCTGAGCACGACGTTGAGGACCATGGCCCCGATACCCACAGCCACCGGCGTTCTGGTGTCGTGCATGGCGTAAAAGGCCCGGACCGTAATCTCCACCACCGAGTGGGCCGGCAGTCCCAAGGCAAAGAGCGCCAATGCCCAGGCCACCGTCTGCGTGGATGTGGCGGTAAACGCCCCCCGCTCGAACACGAGTTGCACCAATGGCACGCGCAGTACGATCAGGCCCACCGCCGCCGGCACGGCCAGATAGAGTACCGCCCGCAGCGTGGCTGCCAACGTGCTGCGCAGAGCGGTGCGCTGTCCCTTGGCCGCCTGGGCCGAAAAGGTGGGGAAGGCAGCCGTGGCCACCGCCTGGGCAAAGACGCCCTGGGGCAGCAGCATCAGCAGCCAGGCGTAGTTCAGGGCGGCCAGGCTGCCGGCTACCAGGCCCGAGGCCAGGATGGTGTTCACCAAAAAGTTGACCTGCACCGCTGCCAGGCCCACCATCCGGGGCAGCATCAGGCGGCCCACCTCGTGTACGCCAGCGTCGCGCAAGCCGAGGATCGGCGTGTACTGCATCCCATAGTGCACCAGGCCCGGCACCTGGACCAGCAGGTGGCCCAGCGCCCCGGCCACCACACCTACCGCCAGCCCCCGCACGCCCATTGTCGGGGCCAGCATCACCGCCCCGGCGATGATGCCCAGATTGTACAGGATCGGGGCCAGGGCGGGCAGTAGGAAGTGCCGACGGGCGTTGAGGATGCCCATGATCACGCCGCTCACACCAAAGATCGCCGGCGTGATCAACATCACGCGCATCAACTCCGCCGTGAGGGCCTGGCGCGGCGGGTCAAAGCCGGGGGCGACAACGGTCCGCACCAGCCAGGGGGCGAGCAAGGCCGCCAGGATCGCAAGGGCCGTGGTCAGGACCAGCACCAGGTTGATGATAGCGCTGGCCAGACGCCAGGCGCCTTTCTCGTTGCCCTTTGCCCAGTATGTGGCAAAGGTGGGGATAAAGGCCGAGGCCAACGCCCCTCCGGCCACGATCTGGAACAGAATGTCGGGCAGGCGGAAGGCGGCCAGGTAGGCGTCCAGGTCACCGCCGGTGCCGAACTGGTGGCTGATGACCATCTCGCGCAGCAGGCCCAGGGCCCGGCTGACGACGAACAGGGCCATCACCAGTCCCGCCGCCCGGGCAATCTGTGCCTTGTCAGATGCTCCGCGCTGCTCGAGCTCTTCTGTCACGCCGGCCACCTTGATCTTGAGCTGGGAAAGGAAGCTGCTTTGGTGAGGATCCGTTGGCTCGGTCTGATCTGATAGGTGTCCTCCCGCCCCCACACGGTCGAAGTTAGACCAATTGACGAGGTCGAGGAGGAGTGGCATACTGGATACTGGTCAAGGACCCGTGTTCTGCGAATAGCCACGAGTTGAGGTGATATGACGGGCACGGAGACCATTAGGCTTGAACTCCCGACCCCACTATGCGCCGATCTCCAATCGCTGGCTGCGGATGGGGAAAAGGATCTGGTGACGGTGACTGCCAGCCTCAGAGACGGCTCGTCAACGGGGCTCCTGATGGCGCGATCTGGAAGCGCTTTGCGAGCAGATCCGTAAAGATGGTGGCCTGCAAGTAGGTGCAACAAACGTCCAATCTCTGATAATCGCCAGTTTCTGCGTGACCTGGAGCCGGAAGCTTTTCATGTGTTGGGCGCTGCCGGGTTTGCCTTGCTGGCACACTGGTGCGCCGTAAGTTGACCCGATCAAGCCGGCGCCACCTCACTCCCGACAAGTGGAGTGTAAGGGTCTCTGACTGTCGCTACTGGAGCGCTTCCCCCACCAGTTGGTAGAGCGTCGCTTCCTGCTCTGGCAGGACGGTGCGGGGATCGAGGACCAGGCGGCCGTCCTCGATACGGGTGATAACGGGCGGGTCGCCGGCCCGCAGGCGGGCGGCCACGGCGTCTGGCGATGCGGCTGACAATGCGACCAGGTGCGTGGGCAGCGTCTCACCCGGCAGGCTGCCCCCGCCCACCGCCGAACGGCCAGGTTTCACCTGGGCCACCACGTCCAGCTCCTTCAGTTCCTGGACCCAGGCACGGGCCCGCTCCGCGAGAATCCCTTCCTCCTGGCCGATCAAACGCCAAACCGGCACTTTGTCCATCGCTTCGCCCAAAAGGTAGTGGCGCAATGTAGCCTGCAGCCCGGCCAGCGTCGTCTTGTCCACTCGCAAGGCGCGGGTCAATGGGAATTCTTTTAGCCGGGCGATCAGGTCGGAGCGGCCCAGGATCAGGCCCGCCTGGGGGCCGCCCATCAGCTTGTCGCCGCTGCACGACACCAGCGGGGCTCCCGCCGCCACGCTCTCCTGGATCGTCGGCTCATGGGCCAAGCCGTAGGGTGCTGTGTCCAGCAAGGTGCCGCTGCCCAGGTCGTCAAAGAGCAACAGGCCCTGCGCCTGCTCTCCGCTGCAGGTTGCAGCCAGGGCCGCCATCTCCGCCAGCGATGGCTCGTGGACAAAGCCTGTCAGCCGGAAGTTGCTGCGATGGACGCGCATCAGCGCGGCAGTGTTCTCGTTGATGGCCGCCTCATAGTCGCGGATGTAGGTGCGGTTGGTGGTGCCCACTTCAACCAGCGTCGCGCCGCTCTGGCGCATCACGTCGGGGATGCGGAATCCGCCGCCGATTTCGACCAACTGCCCCCGGGAGATGATAACCTCTCGTCCCCGGGCAAAGGTCATCAGGATGAGCACAACAGCAGCGGCATTGTTATTGACTACCAGGGCCGCCTCGGCGCCGGTCAGCCTGCAGAGCAGCTCCTCGGCATGGACGTAGCGCGAGCCCCGTCGGCCCGCGTCAAGGTCATACTCCAGGTTGGAGTAGCCCAGTGCCACGGCGTCCATCGCCGCGCGGGCCTCAGCGCTGAGGGGCGCCCGGCCCAGGTTGGTGTGGACGATCACTCCCGTGGCGTTGATGGCCGGCCGTAGCGTAGGCCGCAACCGGGCGGCCAATCGCTCTCCTACCCTGGCGGCCAGTATCTCGGCGTGGGGACACACGCCACCGGCGCGAACGGCCTGGCGCGCCGCCTCCAGCGTCTCGCGGGCGGCTTCCACCGTCAGTGGGTGTCCCCACTGTGCCACCAGTGCTGCGACGGTCTCCTCCTGAAGCAAGCCATCCACGCTGGGAAGCTTGCGCAGTTCCTCCTGCACATTCATCGAGCACCTCGTTCCGTGTTCAGGACTCGCCCCGCATGCGACTGATGAACAGTTCGACAGCGACAAAAATCAGGGCGATGATGAAAGCAAAACCCAGGTTAAAAGCCCGGTT
>CBDUWJ010000342.1:0-3618 GCA_965370895.1 uncultured Anaerolineae bacterium
TAGCGGCCCTCTTTGCCAAACAATCATTCATCTTTGCCCCGGCGGCGGCCCTGGCCTACCTCTTTTTCTTTGTGGATCGCGGACAGGCGGTCAAGATGGCAACTGCCATGGCCCTGTTGGGCGGGGGCTTGTTTCTGCTCATCAACGCACTCACCGGCGGGGGTTTTTGGTACGGTCTGGTCGCCAGCAACGTCAACCCCTTTCTCTGGCCCGAGTTCTGGAAGCAGCAAGGGGACTTTTGGGGGACGTTTGCCGTCCTGGGCCTGCTGACATTCTGGTACGTGGTCGACAAGTTCGTCCTGGACCGCACCACTCCACTGCGCGAGAAGGTCAGTGTGTTGGACCTATACCTGCCAGCCGCCCTGCTCAGCCTGTGGTTTGCTGGCAAAGCAGGGTCCTGGGAAAACTACTTTTTCGAGGCACTAGCCGCCCTTACCCTCTGCGGCGGGTTGGGGCTGGCTCACTTGGTCCGCCGCAGAAGGTGGACCTGGCAGGTGCTGGCTCCCCTGCTGGTGCTGCTTCAGGCCGGCCTGATGTGGCACACCCCCCTCGTCGCCGAGCGCTATTTGCGGCTGACCCGGGAGTCCAACGAAGCCATGCAGTCCATCCTGGCCAACACGCCGGACCCCATCATTTCCGAGGACATGGGCCTGCTGGTGACCAACGACAAGTTGCTGGATTACTACTCGTTTCAGAACAGCCAGTTGGCGCGGGCTGGCCGCTGGGACCAGGCCTGGGAGCTGGACCAATTGCGGGAGCGGCGTCTGTCTTTGGTGGTCCTGGAGGTGGGTACCCGGCTGGATGTGGATCACTACCAGCGCTTCACGCGTGAATTTCTGTCAGAATTGGACCGGAACTACCGCCACACGAGCACCACTGGCAAGTACGAGCTGTACGAACCCGAGCCCCTCCAGCACGAGAGGCGGGTCGAGTTTGGTGACAAGCTAGCACTCCTAGGCTGGAGTCTGCACGCCCCGCCTGACCTGAAACCCGGGGACACCCTGAACCTGACCGTCGTCTGGCAGGCCCCGCAAGCGTTGGCGGTCGACTATACCGCCTTTGCCCACCTGGTGGACGAGACTGGCCAGGGCTGGGCGGGCGACGACCACCAGCCTCACGGAGGCCTCTATCCCACGAGTGCCTGGGGCGCCGGTGAGATGGTGCGCGACACATTCACGCTGACAGTGCCAGCCGGCGTACCGCCTGGTCTGTACTATGTGGAAGTGGGCTGGTATGATCCGGCGACGAAACAGCGCCTGGCACAAGGGGAAGGACTTACCTTGCGGGTGGCGGTCCTGCCGGTAGATCGGAATGGAGCCGGGACAGAGGATCTCAAGCCGGTCAGGGCCCGTTTTGGGGAGGCGATCACCTTGCAGAGCTATGACTGGCAGGCCGATCCGGGGGCAGTGCAACTGACGCTCCGCTGGTCGGTCGACGGCTATCTGAGCACCGACTATACCGTCTTTGTCCACCTGACCGACTCGGACGGTCAGGGTCAGGTCATGGCTCAGGACGACACGCCACCATTAGGGGGACGCTGGCCCACATCCCTCTGGCTGCCGGGAGTGGCCCTGGACGATGTACACACCATCACCCTGCCCCCAGACCTGCCTCCGGGAACGTACGATCTACTGGTCGGCCTCTACGACCCGGCAACGGGCGAGCGTCTAGTCTTGCCTGACGGCAGCGATGCCCTGCACCTGACCGAAATCAACCTGCCGTGAGGACCTGTGCCAGGCGGGGTCTGCAACCCCTGCGCTGCTAACAACGCCCCGCGCTCTTTTCCATACTTCCGGTGCATCGTGGGGCAATACTGCCATGCCAGAGGGCGTCATCTTGCCTTCTCGGAGCATTCCGAGAGCTCGCTCCTTGCTGTACTTGGACCAACAACTTGTCTTTCGGCAGGGGCTACCTCGGCGGGTAAAACGTTCATGGTCCATTCGGTTCAAGAGACCAGTCCGATCTCTTTCCTGGTCTCATGATGGTTGGCAAGGCCAGTTCCCGAGCTCATCTCGCGTCGCTACCGGCAGAGGCTCACCTGTCTCCGTGTTGAACGTTGACCCCAGGAAGGCCGACGCAGCCTCGTCACTCTCTCGCCCGAGAGCGGAACACCAGCTTGAGGGGGGTACCCAGGTAGTTGTATCGCCGCCGGATCTGGTTCTCCAGGTAGCGCTCGTAGGAGAAATGCACCAGCCGGGTGTCGTTGACGAAAAAAACAAAGGTGGGTGGATCCACACCCGCCTGCGTGGCATAGTAGAACTTGAGCCGTTTGCCGGCCTTGTGGGGTGGGGAGTGGCGGATAGTGGCATCCTCCACTAAACGGTTGAGCTCGCCCGTGGGGATGCGCTGAAGCCGCTCCTGGTAGACCTGGGAGGCCAGGGGTAGCAGTTTATGCACTCGCTGGCCCGTCAGCGCCGAGACGAAGAGCACCGGCACATAGTCGAGGAATTTCAAGTCAGCACGGACCTGCTTTGTGTAGGCATTCATGGTATAGGTGTCTTTTTCGATCAGGTCCCACTTGTTGACCAGGACAATGATGCTACGCATTTCTTCCAGCACGTAGCCGGCTACGTGCGCGTCCTGGGCTGTGACCAGATCCTGGGCGTCCAATAGCAGCACCACCACATCGGCGCGGGCCATGGCCTTGATAGCCCGGAGCACACTGTATTTTTCGATGCCCCGCTCGATGCGCCCCCGGCGGCGGATGCCGGCCGTGTCGATGAGCAGCACTGGTTGCCCCTCCCAGGTAAGGTAGGTGTCAGTGGCGTCGCGGGTAGTACCGGGGATGGTACTGACAATCGCCCGTTCCTCCCCCAGTAGTTTGTTGAGCAACGACGACTTGCCCACGTTGGGCCGGCCCACCAGGGCGATCTTGAGTGCGTCGGGTTCCTCCTCCTCCCCGACAGCCGGCAGGGCACCGACGACCTCGTCCAATAACTCGCCGATGCCGATGCCGTGCAACGCCGAGATAGGGTAAACCTCACCCAGGCCCAGAGCATAGAACTCAAAGGCGTCCTGGTGGCGCTGCTCGTTATCCGCCTTGTTAGCCACCACCAGTACTGGTCTGTCGGCACGGCGCAGCACGTCGGCCACATCTCCGTCGGCAGGGGTCAGGCCGTCGAGCACGTCCACCAACATGATGATCAGGTCCGCCTCGGCGATGGCAACCTCAGCCTGCTCGCGGATCTCCTGGATAAAGCCCACCGAGGCGGTGGATAGAGGCGCTGGCTCGTGCTGAGGCTGCCGCTGCTTGCGGCTCTCGATGATTTCCAGCCCGCCGGTGTCCACGACCGCAAAGGCCACACCGTCCCATTCGGCATCGCCATAGAGCCGGTCCCGCGTGGTACCGGGAATGTCCTCGACAATAGCCCGTCGCTGGCCGACTAGACGATTGAACAGGGTGGACTTGCCCACGTTGGGGCGTCCGACCAGGGCCACGATCGCTTTGGGCATCGCCGTGCTAATCTCGTACGAACCCCATTGGTTGCGCGTTCGGCTCAAAGCCCTGATCGGGCGTCTTGATCTCCCCGAACTTTTCCTCGAACTTGGACAGGTTTTCGCCCAGGGCTCTGTGGAGCAACTTGGCGTTCATGGGCGTCAGGATGATCCGGGCATAGA